>JAXDOA010000662.1:0-2513 GCA_034669125.1 Hyphomicrobiales bacterium | reverse complement strand
CCCACGCCGAGGACTTGGCCGAACTCGAGTTCCGCCACACCGATGGCGACCGGCTGCGGCGGGCCATCTTGGACGCCTCATCCGGCCACGCGCTGACGTCCGCCGCCCTGCGCGCTGCCATCGCCGGGCGTGAGCTTGGCGCGGTGCTCGCACGGGTCGAGGGCAGCATCACCCATCAGTCCGACTGGCCGGCGCGGGAAGGGGCTGCCGAAGAGGACGTAAGTCTCTGGTGGACCCACGTTGTCAGCTTGCATCGCAAGTCGCCGACGTTACAGAAGGCGCTTAAAGACGCCGAACTGGCCTTGGGCAGCGAGCCGAGCGAGGAGAACCTCGCCCGGTTGCGTGACGTTCAGGAGCATTTGGCGGCGCTTGAAGGCACGGAGGCCTTGATCGACGGATTTGGGGCTCCTTCGGGCCGTCCGGCGCGGACTTTCTAGGGGCGAAAGGCTCCCGGAAGGACCGAGACTCAGCGCATAGGGTAGGGGGACGTTTTCCGCATCCGGCGCGTTGACGGCGGAGAACCTTTGGTCGGTTGAAACAGGGTTAATTGGGGCTTAATGAGGCCCTATCCACACTGCCGGCTGCGATTCGTAAGGGTTGGCGCGATCCGCGCGCCGCCATTTGGACTGTCCGCCGCTTTTTGGGGGCGGCGAAGAGGACCGTGTATGCCATCCAAGACTGCCGCAAAATCCAAGACCAAGCAGGCTCCGGCGAAGAAGCCCGCGCCGAAGACGCAAGCGAAATCAGCGCCCGTCAAGCCCGCACCCGTGAAACCCGCGGCGAAACCGGCTGCCGTTAGCCCGTTGGCAGCAAAAGGGGCGGCAAAGGCTGCCGGCAAGCCCGCGACCGGCAAGGCGCCGGTGAGCAATGTCGAGGCGATCAAGGCCGTCGCCATCAAGGCCGCCGCCAAGGGCGCGGTTCCGGCGCCCGCCGCGACCGACAAGGAGGCCGCCGAGACCTCCGACAGCCCCTTGCTCGACCTTTCGGATGCCGCCGTCCGCAAGATGATCAAGAACGCCAAGAAGCGCGGCTACGTGACCTACGAGCAGCTCAACGGCGTCCTCCCCTCCGAGGAAGTCACCTCCGAGCAGATCGAGGACGTGCTGGCGATGCTCAACGACATGGGCATCAACGTCGTCGAATCCGAGGAAACCGAAGCCGAAGAAGGCGAGGAAGACGACGACGACGATGAGGCCGGCAGCGATCTCGTCGAGGTCTCGGCCAAGTCGGTCACCGAAACGACCAAGAAGTCCGAGCCGGGCGAGCGCACCGACGATCCGGTGCGCATGTACCTGCGCGAAATGGGCTCGGTGGAACTTCTCTCGCGCGAGGGCGAAATCGCGATCGCCAAGCGCATCGAGGCCGGCCGCGAGGCAATGATCGCAGGGCTGTGCGAAAGCCCGCTGACGTTCCAGGCGATCATCATCTGGCGCGACGAGCTCAACGAAGGAAAAGTGTTCCTGCGCGACATCATCGACCTGGAGGCGACGTATGCCGGGCCGGATGCCGTGAAGGGCATGCCGGCCGGCGCCCCGGGCATTCCGGGCCAGCCCGGCGTTCCCGGCGCCACAGCGGTCAGCGTCCCCGCGATGGCGGCTGGCGCCCCGAGCGCCGGCATTCTCGCCGGACCGACGCTGGTCGCCGCGCCCCCGTCGGCGCCGCCGGCCGCGACCCCGTTCCGCCCCGCCGCCTACCGGCCGCCGCAGGCCTACAAGCCGCCGGGCCAGAATGGCAACGGCAGCGCGGCCGAAGGCGAGGAGGGCGCGCCGGTCGGCGACACCGACGACGACGACGACATGGAGAATTCGCTCTCGCTCGCCGCGATCGAGGCCGAGCTCAAGCCGAAGGTGATGGAGGCGTTCGACAAGATCGCCGGCGAATACAAGCGGCTGCGCCGCCTGCAGGACCAGGACATCGCCAACCAGCTGGTGAACGAGTCGCTCTCGCCCGCGCAGGAGCGCAAGTACAAGAAGATCAAGGAAGACCTCGTCGCCGAGGTGAAGTCGCTGCGGCTCAACCAGGCGCGCATCGACGCGCTGGTCGAGCAGCTCTACGACATCAACAAGCGCCTCGTGTCGTTCGAGGGCCGCCTGATGCGGCTCGCCGAAAGCTATGGCGTGCCGCGCGAGGATTTCCTCAAGAACCATCAGGGTGAAGAGCTCAACCCGCAGTGGCTCAACCGCGTCTCGAAGCTGTCCGCCAAGGGCTGGAAGAACTTCGTCGCGCACGACAAGGACCGCATCAAGCAGATCCGCGGCGACATCCAGTCGCTCGCGACCGAGACGGGCCTCGAGATCGGCGAGTACCGCAAGCTCGTCCACATGGTGCAGAAGGGCGAGCGCGAGGCGCGCCAGGCCAAGAAGGAAATGGTGGAGGCGAACCTGCGCCTCGTCATCTCGATCGCCAAGAAATACACCAACCGCGGCCTCCAGTTCCTCGACCTCATTCAGGAAGGCAACATCGGCTTGATGAAGGCGGTCGACAAATTCGAATACCGCCGCGGCTACAAGTTC
>JAXDOA010000661.1:0-3417 GCA_034669125.1 Hyphomicrobiales bacterium | reverse complement strand
CAAAGCCCAGAGCTGTGCGTTGTTTGAGGAACATTTCTCGCCGAATTCTTGTCAGCGAGAAATCAGTGGGTTAGGAGTTGCTGTCACTGACGGAGCGATAAGGCGACTTGGTGTTGATGCACGAGGCCTACGGACGCGGGCGACAAAGTCGGCATTGAACAAGCTCGGAAGGCGGTGCGGACATGAACCGCCTCTGTTCCCAGCTGCTCAACAACGTCACCTGCGGCGACTGCATCGATGTCATGGCCGGCGCGTAGCGCATCATCACCGGGATACATAATCGCCGAGAATTCTCACCGGAGTTTGATCAGGCGATGATATCTTTTACTACGACGCCGGCAACATCCGTGAGCCGGAAATTGCGCCCGGCGTACCGGTAGGTCAGCTTCTCGTGATTCATCCCCAACAGATGCAATGCCGTGGCGTGAAGGTCGTGTACATGGACCGGATGTTCGGCTACCTTAAAGCCGAAGTCATCAGTCGATCCGTAAATCGTTCCGGGCTTCACGCCGCCCCCGGCCATCAGCACCGTAAATCCGTAGATGTTATGGTCGCGTCCGTTATGCACCGAGCGGAAGCCACCCAGGTTGATGACCGGAGTGCGCCCGAATTCGCTGGCCACTACAACGAGGGTGTCGTCAAGAAGGTCACGGTTCTTCAGGTCCTTCACCAGAGCAGCGATCGGCTGGTCCACATCCCTTGCGGTGTTCTTATGGCCCATAATGTCGGCGTGGTGATCCCAACCGGCATGCACTACCTGGACGAAGCGAACGCCCTTCTCCACCAGACGCCGCGCCGTAAGGCAGGCCCGCCCGATCCCGCCTTCTCCGTACATCGCCTGAGTCGCAACGCTCTCTTTGCGCGTATCGAATACGTCCGGAGCCTCGGTCTGCATGCGGAAGGCGACTTCCATGGACTGGATGCTGGCTTCGAGTTCCGGCGCACCGTGGACCTGATTCAGGTATATCTGGTTAATATCGCGGAGCAGATCCAATTGTTCACGCTGCTGCGTCTGATTCTCCCGCGCGTGGGCGAGGTACTGGATCTGTTTCCTCGGATCGGATTGCGAATAAGGGACAATCGTGCCCTGGTAAACAGCGGGCAGGAAGGCGGAACTGAACGAATCGCCACCGCCACCGGCACCCGCCGTGAGGACGATGTAACCGGGCAGGTTCTGGTTTTCCGTGCCCAGCCCGTACACCACCCATGAACCCATGGAAGGCCGCCCCGCGCGGACATTACCCGTGTTCATCATCAGGACCGAAGGGCCATGGTTAGGGATGTCGGAGATCATGGAGCGGACGATGCAGAACTCGTCGATAATCTCCGCCGTGTTCGGGAAAAGCTCGCTGACCTCAATGCCGCTCTTTCCATACTTCTTAAAGCTGAATGGGGAGCGCATCAGATTGCCGGTGGCAAACTCTGTGCGCGGTGTTTCATAGGGCAGCGGCTTGCCGTCATACTTGTCCAGCATGGGCTTGTAATCGAACGAATCCACCTGGGAAAGGCCACCCTGCAGGAAGACGACAATCACGTGTTTGGCCCTTGCAGCAAAGTGCGGCGCTTTGGGGGTCCATGGGTTGCCTTGGGCCTGATTTCCCATGATCTCCGCCAATAACGGTTGTCCGGCGGCCGCCGCAAATCCCGCCATACCGAAGCCCGTGGCAAACCGGTTCAGTGCCTCACGGCGGGTAAGTGGTGGCAAATTCAGTCCGCGTCTCATCTGTCTCCCTCAGTTCAGGTAGTAAAATTCGCCCGCGCTCAACAGCGCCTGCGCGTACTGCTGCCAAGGTGTCATCTTGGTCGGCGGCGCGGCTGGCGGTGGAGGGGCGTCCTCATCGTCGCCGTCTACTGCCGCTGCCGCAGCCCTCCCTCTGCGGGCCGGTGTCGTGGCGCTGGCTGTCTCGGGCCTTGCGGGTTCCGCCGAAGCGGCCTGGAACAACTCATCCGCCTTCTTCAGGAACTGCAGACCACGCTGCACTTCGGCCTGTGTTGCCTGACGTTCGAAAACCTGCCGGTAAGCGTTCTGAATACGGGCGGCCTTTTCGTCAACCGTTACCGGTTCCGGCCCCAGGCGGGCCACGAGGGCATCTGCCTGGCGCTGCACGAGGTCGCTGTTCAGGAAAAACAGTCCCTGCGTGGGAACGTTGGTATTGCTCCTCTGTTCCGACGTAATATTCGGATCCGGATAGTCGAACAACGTCAGGAAGTTATCGGGAGTGCGGGACACACGCGTGTAGATGGTTCGCTTTTTCGAGTTGGGATTGTTCACGGGCTGCGGCACGCCTCCGCCACGCTCGTCCAGCATCCCGGTCACCGAAAGCAATGAATCGCGCAGCGTCTCCACATCCATGCGCCGGAAGTTGGCGCGCCAAAGGAGGCGATTGTCCGGATCGGCGGTGGAATTCGCTTCCGATGGCTCATATGCCAACTGGTATGCCGCGGAATTCATGATTTCGCGGTGCATGGCCTTCATCGACCACCCGCTTTCGATGAACCGCGACGCGAGGTAGTCCAGTAACTCGGGATGTGTCGGCCTCTCGCCGGCCACGCCAAAGTTGCTTGGTGTATCCACGATGCCGCGTCCGAAATGATGCTGCCAGATGCGGTTCACCATCACCCTCGCGGAAAGCGGATGGCTGACGATCGCGTTCGCCAGCTCCATGCGGCCGCTGCCGTGCTGGAACGCCATCGGATCGCCCTCGGTTTTCGCCAGAATTGCCGGAAATCCACGCGGGACTTCTTCACCCAGAGCGTGGGCATTCCCGCGGATATTCAACTTCGTGTTCTGCGGCTTTTCTTCATCCTTCAGCCCCATCACATACGGGTATTCTTTCGGCATCGCCTTGGTAAGAGTGGCGATTTCCGCCTGCATCGAATCCAGCTTCGCCTTCTCGTCCGCCGTGAGGAACCGGAGAAGGTTCTTGCCCTTGAACTCGAAAATGCCGTCCTTCCTCACATAAGACTGATCGTCTTCGCCCTGCACCACGTCCAGCCAGACATAGAAGTGATTAGTGTCCATCACCTTTTGGACCATCTGCTGCTTGTACTGGAACAGTTCGAACTGCATCAGATCGCCCGGCAAAAGGGCGGTGGCTTCGTTGGGGTCTGGTCTATAGTCGCGGACCATCTCCTGGTTCGATGCGATCACAGCCTTCTTCTCAGGAATTACCTTCAGCACCAGGTCGCGGAACTCTTCGGCCGCCTTGTGAGCCTCGGCATCGGTTCCCCCGCCCTTTGCCATAATCGAATCCCAACTCTTCAGGTAAGGATGCAGTTTCTCGGCGGCGGTAAGGTACTTGTACCATCGGCCGAAGACTCCCGGATCGAGTTTCTCGGCTTCGGCCACCTGGTTCAGATCAGCCGTGACGGTCTTACTCAGAACCGCTTTCCGTACCGTCATCACGTACTCGGGGA
>JAXDOA010000660.1:0-7782 GCA_034669125.1 Hyphomicrobiales bacterium | reverse complement strand
GGACCAAACGACCTTGAACCGTCTGCCCTACTGACGCATTCAGCGCCAGGAACGCCAGATGCATGATGTAGAAGGTCAGTCCGAACGCGCCCTCGTGACGCGGATCGGAGACAGTGCTCTCGATCGTCGTCATGAAGTGCTTGATGAGTTGCTCGTAAAGCTCGATCACTTCCTTTCCGAGTTCCTCGTACTTGGCGACCTTTCGGTCTTTGTCCGGATTACTTGGTACGCAGCCAGTGCGCTCCAACGCCATTTTCCAGAAGGTTTCTGACCAGGCGCTCGACTTTCCGCCCTCGACGTTTCCGCGCGTCGCCATCTCCAGCGCACGCACGGGCCCCCCGTCCTTTTCCTGGTACTTACTGTCTGGAAAATCCACTATGAGCTTGAACCTTTCGGCCATCTCGGGAGCGAAATTAAACTTGCCTCTGACAATCTCGACCATGACACGCAGCCAACGGATGTCTGTGGCTTTCTCGCCTACGTGGTCGTAGCTCGCGGCAATGGCGTCTTGGATGCGCCCGTCGTCATTCTCAGGGGCTTTCAGGTGCTTTTCCCATCGCTCTAGACCGGGCAGATTTTCGATAAGGCTGCACGACAATGCGCCGGAGACTGATTCATCTTTGAACAGGTCGGCGAATAGACCATCGAATGTGTCTGCCTCGATGAGGGATAGCGATGTATGATCGAGACGGTGGTCTTTGAACTTCTCCTGGTTTTTCTCAATGCAGTCGATGAGAGCCTTGAACTTGGCGAGGTACTCTTTCCGTGGGACCGCGTTCACGACGAGAGCGGCCCACAGCATTTCGGGCAGCACCTCGTTTACCCAAGATGAAAACTGGAGGTTTCCAAACTGGTTCAAAGGCGTTTGTAGGACTTTGCCATCGCGCTTGTGGGCGGACAGCGGAGACGGGGCAAACCCCTTCTTCTTTCGGTTCTTGCTCTTGGGCATGAAATGGCCTCTTCAAAAATGGCCCAAACGACACGTGCGCTATTCGCCACTTTTCTGAACTTACTCGAAGTCACTGCATCATAGCGCCCGCTTTCATAAGTTGAGAATCGATCAACCGATGACTCCTACGCCCCAAGAAATCCTGAATACAATTGCTCTGCAGATTAAAGGCGCGATCGTTGGCGAAGTGTACACCCGCGTGGAGCACATCGACCTCCTCGCGCACTACACAAGTCTTCAGGCTTTCCAATCAATGGTTCAGTCCCGCGAACTCTGGTTTTCTCTTGTTCGTGACACCAACGACACTAGCGAGGTAACGGAGGGTGGGATGATTGTTGCGGCCGCTCTCCAGGAGCATGGGCCGACGATGTTCCCTGAATACAGGAGCTTTAATGCGGCCGGTCAATTCGAGGCCATGCGCTCACAACTCGAAACAGACACGTATGCCCTATCCCTTTGCGAGCATGGCAGCGACAGAAGGACCGATCGGCTAGAAATGTGGAAGGACTACGGCCACGGTGGCAACGGCTTGTGCTTGGTTCTTCGAAAAGTGACGATGCTCGGCAATACTACAACGTGGGGGTGGATGATCCGGAATTTCGTAACTTCGCAGGCATTTTTAGCGATAAGATCTTTGATATCTTTTATCAATTCGCGAAAGCGAGCATGAAGAAAGGAATGCCGCTACTCATCGCAGGTGGATGTGGTCTGAATTGTGACTGGAACACCAAGTGGAAGGAGACCGGTCTTTTTACCGAGGTCTTCGTGCCACCTGTGGCTAATGATTCAGGGTCGGCCATCGGGACGGCGATCGACGCCCAGTTTCATCTTACTGGCAATCCAAAGATCGATTGGAACGTCTATTCGGGCGTTGGATTCATCACGGGCGACTCTTTTGATCTTGCGCAGTATGACATCTATGAGACGGACTATGAAACGATTGCCGACATGTTGGCCAACGA
The DNA here is from genome assembly GCA_034669125.1 of Hyphomicrobiales bacterium. GTDB lineage: Bacteria > Pseudomonadota > Alphaproteobacteria > Rhizobiales > Xanthobacteraceae > PALSA-894. The sequence goes on along the minus strand of JAXDOA010000660.1, from coordinate 5,871 downwards.
TCTCATTCTCGCGTGGGTGAATGGCAGATATGAAATCGGTCCCCGTGCTTTGGGAAACCGTTCGATTCTTGCTGCGCCGTTCCAAGAAAGCACCAGAGTACGGCTAAACGAGATCAAGCAGCGCGAACAATTCCGTCCGATTGCTCCTGTTTGCTTAGAAGAAGAAGCGTCAAGATGGTTTGGTTGCGATCAAGCAAGTCCGTTTATGCTTTTTACGTATCGCGTAAGAACGAACGCGTTGGCAGCTGTTACCCACGTGAACGGGACTGCGCGTATTCAGACAGTGTCAGCTGTGACCAATCGAAATTTGTACGATCTGCTTATCGCATTCAAGGCACGTACTGGGTACGGCGTCCTGTGCAATACTTCTCTGAATTTCAATGGCAGGGGTTTCATTAACAAGATAGGTGACCTTTCGGCATATGCCGTAGACCGCAACTTGGATGGGTTTGTGGTTGAGGGACGAACCTATCTTTTGAAGACGTCGAGGAGCTATCAAGCATATTTGAGGATGCCGAATTCTCTAGCTATTGAGTCTCGAATGGAGTCGGCATGATCTGATCGCGCTCTTGCGACGAGATAGGCATCATCGATGGTAATCTAAGCAACAGCGTTGCTCTAAGCCCTAGACTGACGTCTCCGGAAACACGTCCTTCATAAGGAGACGGATCTTCGGAGGTGCGAGGTCGGCCGGCACCTTGCCTATCCTACTTGGAGTCGATCCTCGATCTCAAATCTAACAAGTGGGATGCATTCTCACGGCTACAGTTGAGCTTGCTTCTTTGGGTTAGGACCGTGCAGCTTCCGGAGGCCATGCTTTTCTTTGTACTCGTCCCGCTGCCCGGGTGGGGGAGGCTCGGCCAGTGCTCGCTTGCCTTTGGGAGTTATCACCAGAACCTTGTCGTGGTAGCGCAGCAGTCCGCGGCCCTTCTTAGTGACGCGCCACTTCGCTAGGCGCTTCTTGCACAGCGAACTGATAACGCCGCCTCGAGATTCCGGTGCCAGGTCCTCCATCGGTCGGTCATTGGCCAGATTGGACCGAGCCCTGCGCTCGGCAAACGTGACTGCCATGACATCTCCCTGCGTAGGCCGCTGCAGGCCCATGTTCTTCTCGACTGGGGCTCTTTGGCTTCGCTTTTGCACGGCTTCGGCCACGCCGCCGGCTAGGCGCCCTCTGCCTAGTGCGCAAGATGTCGAACCCAATGATCGACAGCACGATCGTCAATTGCTCCAGGAACGACGCCATGTCGGCCAGGTCCGCCTCTGGCAAGCGCGCGAAGTCGGGCGCCGTCGCGTTCATGATCTTGGCGTTGGCGGCATCGATCGCGAGTCGAATGAGGCGAGCCTCGAGGAACCGCGCATGCGCCTTGGTGAGATTGTCGTCGTTGCTGACGACCATGGCGGCGCGGTCGAAGAAGTCCATGGCGTCGTCGGCATCATGGCGCCGCAGCCGCGTACCGACGCTATCGGCCTCCCCGACGTAGGCGATCGTTCCACCGAACCGGTCCGGGTCGGGGCCCGGTCAGGATGTAAACGCCGTCTTGGCAGCCTCTCGCCGTTCGATAAGGTCAGCGAGACGGTGCCGGGGCGCGCAGAGCACTTTCCCGGTCCAGTTCACGACCTCGGCGATCATCAAGCCGGCGGGGTCGCCGTCGGGGAGAAAGAGGGAGACCGAGCGGGCTGACGGAGAGGGCGGCATTAAGGCTCGCGGCGAGTGTGGGATCGGGAAATCGGTGGCGCAAAGAACATAGCACTCATCCGAAGTTGGGATAATCCGCTGTTGGGATCAATCGTGCGCGCCGATGAGCCCTTCGGCGCGCCGCCTTCGAAAGACGATCCATTCAGCCGAGCATCTCGCCCTGATGGAGTTGCTGGCGGCGGAACGCGACAAAGCCGGCCTGACCCAGCAGAAACTTGCCAAGCAGCTCGGCAAGCACCAGTCGTTCGTCGCCAAATATGAAGGCGGGGAGCGGCGCCTGGACGTGGCGGAGTTCGTTGCTATCGCCCGGGCGATGGGCTCCGATCCGGTGCGTATTCTGCGACTCTTCATGAGGCGGATCGGCTAAGGCGGCGCATTTTGTGCGCCAGGATCACGGGATGATCCGGATGGGGCTCAAAGAGCCATAAGATTGCTCGGCTTTTGCTCGACTTCGCGCCCGGGCGGAGCGTGTGTTGGGTCCCGATGGACCAGCGCCAAGGCCCCCACATGGAGCGGATCTCAACAGCCAAAGCGCGGCGCGCCCTGCGCGACATTCTCCTCGATGCTCGCCGCAAAGCAGGTCTAAGTCAACGTGAAGTCGCCCGCGGGCTCGGCCGGCATCAAAGCTACGTCGCGCGTTATGAGAGCGACCATGGTAGGCGGCGGATTCTGCTGACCGAGTTCGTGGCGATTGCGCGGGCCCTCGGACAAGACCCCGCACGGCTCCTTCGCACACTGATCCGCAAGATGCGGTGACCGGAGGCGAGGCGACAGGGGTCGGCCTCGCCGAATAACGTCACGTCGATCTCCGCCCGCCACGTCGTTCGACAATCGGCGGGCCTTCGGCAGTGCCGGCAACACGCCGGTGCAAACCAAGGTGAGAGATCATGACATCGATCGTAAAGGCGACAGCTCCGGGCGCCACTAAGCAGGATCGCGTCATCGCGATGCTGCGAGCACCCAAGGGGGCGACCCTCGCGGCCGTCGGCAAGACGACAGGCTGGCAACCGCATTCGGTGCGGGGCTTCTTCTCAGGGGTCGTCGGCAAGAAGCTCCGACTAAAGCTCTCGTCGGAAGATGCCGAAGGAGGACGCATCTATCGAATTGTTGGCACCGCGAGGGCGAAAGGTACCGCGAAGGCTGGAATGAAGAGTCCGGCAAAGGCCGTGGCAAAGAGTGCGCGCAAGGCGAAGACGTGACGATGGCGCACAAGCCGCTCGATGCGAAGTCGCTGGAGGCCGAGATCTCCGGACTAGGCGATCTCGGTCTCAAGGAACTGCGGGCGCGCTGGCTGACTCACTATGGTCGTCCGGCCCCCCGGTTCTTCCGCAGCAAGCTCCTGGTCCGTGCCATCGCGTATCAGATGCGGGCTCAGGTGCACGGAGGATTGTCCGAAGCAACCAAGCGGCGGCTGCGAGAGATCGCAGCCGCCGCGCGCGGAACAGCCGCCGATGCCGTGGTGATGCCGCGAATCAAGCCCGGCACGAAGCTGATCCGAACCTACAGGGAGGCGGTGCACAGTGTGCTGGTGCTGGATGAGGGGTTCGAATGGCAGGAGCGGCGCTACGCCTCGCTGTCGGCCATCGCGACGGCGATCACCGGCACACGGTGGAATGGCTGGACCTTCTTTGGCCTGAAGGGACCGACCCCGACCCACCAGCACGATGGTCGCGGCAAGTTCAAACGTCCCCCGCCGGGGCCGGACGGCAAGGTCACCTGGGTGCGGACCCACAGGGCGAGGATGCGTGCGCAGGGGGAGGCGCCTCGTGCCTGACCAACAAGTACGAATCTTGGAGCGTCGTTGCGCCATCTATACCCGCAAGTCCTCCGAGGAAGGGCTGGAGCAGGACTTCAACTCGCTCCACGCGCAGCGCGAGGCCTGCGAGGCCTACATCAAGAGCCAGAAGCATGAGGGGTGGCGCCTGATCGCCACGCCCTATGACGACGGTGGCTACTCCGGCGGCTCGATAGAGCGGCCCGCGCTCGCCCAGCTGATGGTGGATATCCAGGCGAAGCTGATCGACGTGGTGGTGGTCTACAAAGTCGATCGTCTCACGCGGTCGCTCACGGACTTCGCCAAGATCGTCGAGGTGTTCGACGCTCAACGCGTCTCGTTCGTGTCGGTGACCCAGCAGTTCAACACCACCTCGTCAATGGGGCGGCTGACGTTGAACGTGCTGCTGTCGTTTGCCCAGTTCGAACGCGAGGTAACCGGGGAGCGGATCCGCGACAAGATCGCGGCCTCCAAGCAGAAGGGGCTCTGGATGGGCGGCTTTGTGCCGATCGGTTATCGGGCGAAGGACCGCACTCTCATTATACACGACGAGGAGGCCGAGACTGTCCGCACCCTGTTCCGGCTTTACCTGCAGTACGGCAGCGTGCTGAAGGTCACCGAGGAACTGATCCGTCGCGGCGTGAGGACCAGGCCCTACCGCTCCGCCAACAACAAGTCCTGGGGCAACCGGCCATTCAGCCGGGGCCATGTTTACGCACTCCTCGCCAATCCGATCTACGTCGGCAAGATCGCACATCGCGGCGTGCAGCATGATGGCCAGCACGCGGCCATCATCGACCAGAAGACCTGGGAGGCGACCCAAAGTCAGCTCGCCCGCAATGCGCACGGTCATGACGTTCGGATCCGCGCCAACAAACCGAACCTGCTGGCCGGGCTCATTGTCGATGCGCAGGGCCGGACATTCGTCAGCTCCCACACGGTGAAGAACGGCAAGCGCTATCGATACTACGTTGCGTCGTCGGACAGTCAGCAGCCCGGGCAGCCACAGCGCCGCACATCGCTGCGGCTGCCGGCCCATGACATCGAGCGGCTGGTCATCGGCGAGTTGGTTCGCTTCTTCACCCACCAAGGCCGCATCATCGAGGCGCTAGCACCGTTCCAGCTCGATGCCACGCAGCTGAAGGACGCCCTTACGGCCGCTACCCGCTTCGCCGCCGATCTCGCGAGTTCCACCGAGCACAAGCGAGCGATCTTGCTGACCGTGGTGCACGCCGCTCGCATCGCAGACAGCCAGCTCGAGATCGACGTCAAGCTGGGCGCGCTCGTGGCCGATACCGACATCCCCGGGATCGCAGAGGCTGACCAAACGCAGACCCTAAGTGTCGCCATGGCGCTGCGCCGCGACCCCCGCGGCGAGACCAAGATCGCGATCGCCGGAGCTGAGCAACTTGAGCCGGCGCATGCCAGCGGGACGCTCGTCTCCCGCATCGCGCGGGGCTACCTCTGGTTCGAAGAAATCTGTAGCGGCCAAACGGCGCGCGTCCAGGATATCGCTCGTCGCGAGGGCGTCACCGACCGTTACGTCAGCCGGCTGATGGAGCACGCCTTGCTGCCGCCGGCAGAGGTCGAGCGAATCCTCAAAGGGCGCGGCAGCAGAGAGCTTTGGGACGACCCGCCTTGGAGGTGACCGGTTCAGCGGTCATCGCGCACTTTCCCGGGCCGTGTCCGACTGACGCAAATGCGAACACTAGGCGAACGTCTTTCGACTACGCGTCAATCCCAAAATAGGATATATCTCGAACGCAGTCGGGTGAGTTTCGGCATAACAGCCCCACTTCCTGAACCTGCTCGGTTAAGGCGACGGAGCACGTCGGTGACTGGCCATAGCATCGATTGCGTATGCAGGCACATGCGATGATTTCCAAGACCATCAAATGGTTGAGTTACGGCTTGGTTGGTATGTTGCTTTATGGATATTTCAGCAGCGTTTCTCGTAAAGAAGAAACGAAGAGACCAGCGCTGGACTTCTCGCGTCCAATTTTTACTGAAGATGGTGCGCAGGTGTGTCCCCAAGGACTGATGTTCGATCTACGTCAGAATGGTGGAATACGCGCCCTTCAAGACGCTGAGTTGTCGATCGTCGGACGAGCAGAAAAATTTGAGAGGATCGGGTGTCAGGCTTTGATAGGCGGGCTACGCGTGTACGCACGGCGGATGACAGGTATGTTTGATGGATATGTTTCCGTCAGCCTTTCACCTGCGATGGACCAAGCGCTTTTCACGCGTGAGTTCAATCTCAAGAACTGATCATGGCCGCCGCGGCTAATCGCGTATTTTTTGATCAGGAAACGCTTTTACGAGCTTGTACCGGATTAGAATCGTGCAAGGGCTTGCTCCTCGAACATCTCGATATCGACCGGCCAATGTCACCCTATGG
>JAXDOA010000659.1:0-3537 GCA_034669125.1 Hyphomicrobiales bacterium | reverse complement strand
GCGCTGACGACGGATCGGGTTGAGATGACGAATGTGTTGCTGCTGACGCGATACGAACGGCTCGGAGCAAGCAGCCGCATCCGTTTCCTTCAGTATCTTCCGGCGCTGGAGCAGCAGGGCTTCACGTTCGACGTACGTCCGTTGCTCGACAACGACTACGTGCGTTCGCTCTACGGCGGGCCGGCGGTCGGGCCAGGCAACCTCATCCGGGCCTATGGGCGGCGCTTCTGGGCGCTACGGCGCCGGATGCGCTATGACCTCATTTGGCTGGAGAAGGAAGCATTGCCCTGGCTGCCGACTTGGATGGAGATCGCTCGGCTGCAGGGGCTGCCGTATGTGGTCGATTATGATGATGCGTGGTTCCACCGCTACGAGAACCACTGGTTGAAGCCGCTGCTCGGTCAAAAGATCGATGCGGTGATGCGGGTTGCGCAGGTTGTCGTCGCCGGCAATGATTACCTCGCGCGCCGAGCGCGGCAGGCCGGGGCGCGGAACGTCGAGATCGTGCCGACCGCGATCGACCTCTCACGCTACCCCGCGCCGCATGCCGCGCCGCAAGGCGATGCCCTTACGGTTGGTTGGATCGGGATCCCGCTCAACGCGCACTACCTGAACATTGTCGCCCCCGCGCTGCGCGCCGCGGCGACGGCCACGCCCATCAAGCTGCACGTCGTCGGGGCGCCCGTACCGCCGGACCTCAGCGGTATTCCGGCAGAGAGTTTCCCATGGAGGGAGGACAGCGAGATTGCCCGGATCGCGGCGTTTGATGTCGGCATTATGCCGTTGCACGATACGCCCTGGGAGCGCGGCAAGTGCGCCTACAAGCTGTTGCAGGTGATGGCGGCGGGAAAGCCCGTGATCGCTTCACCCGTCGGCGCCAACGTTCAGGTCGTGCAACATGGGGTCAACGGGCTCCTTGCCAGTACGAATGACGAATGGAGAGCGGCGCTCGAAATGCTTGCTGCTGACCGCGAACTCCGACAGCGCATGGGTGTTGAGGCCCGCCGGACCGTGGAGGAACGGTTTTCGACCGCTGTCATCGGTCCGCGACTCGCCTCGATCCTCACACAGGCCTCATTGTGACGCCGCCTTGCCGTTGCTCACTGCGCCTTGCGTATGTATGGTCCGCCCGCATCCGCGCCGGCTTATGCGATTGGGGCGTAGCCAAGTGGTAAGGCAGCGGATTTTGATTCCGCCATTCCCTGGTTCGAATCCAGGCGCCCCAGCCAATGCTGTCCCATCCTTCGAAGGTGCTGAGTCAGTCTTTCGCTGCCAATCGGTCGTTTGATGGTCTTCAGCAGTCCGACGTTTATCTGCCTGTTCTTGCCGCTGACGCTCGGGCTGTATTTTCTGCTGCCGAAATCGACGAACAATCTGGTGCTCGTCGCGGCGAGCATTGTATTTTACGGCTGGGGCGACCCTGTCGCGGCGCTTGCCTTGATCGCTCCTTCAGTGATGATCAATTTTCAGCTCGGCCGGTTGATTGGAGCGGCCGAGGGCGCGGCACGGCGCCGACTGATCATCGCCGCCATCGGGTTTAACCTCGCCGTCTTGATCGTGTTCAAGTATGCGCGGTTCATTGTCGGCAATTTGAATGACGTGTTGGCACTTGTCGGCGTGCCGGCACTGACGGCACCAGACATTCCGCTGCCGCTCGGGATCTCGTTCTTCACCTTTCATATTCTCTCTTATCTCATCGACATCTATCGCGGGGTGCTGCCGCCGCAACAATCGTTTGCTGCCTTCGCGCTCTACATCATCAACTTTCCACAGCTCATCGCCGGGCCAATTATTCGCTATCGGCAAATCGCCGATCAGCTTGAGAGCCGATCTGTCGCGCTTAGTGACGTCGAATACGGCACGCTGCGGTTTACGACCGGGCTTGCGAAGAAACTTCTAATCGCCGATCCGCTCGGCCAGATCGCCGATGTGGCCTTTGGCGTGACCGCGCCTGAGCTCGCGGCCGGAGCAGCCTGGCTCGGCGTCGCCTGCTACGCGCTGCAGATCTATTTTGATTTCTCCGGCTACTCCGACATGGCGATTGGGCTCGCGCGCCTGTTTGGGTTCCGCTTTCCGGAGAATTTCAACTATCCATACTCCGCAATCTCGATCCAGGATTTCTGGCGGCGCTGGCACATGACGTTGTCTGCGTGGTTTCGCGACTACGTCTACATCCCGCTCGGCGGTAACCGCTTCGGTGGTTGGACGACAGCACGCAATTTATGGCTGGTGTTTTTCCTGACCGGCGCATGGCATGGCGCAAGCTGGAACTTCATCATCTGGGGATTGTGGCATGGGCTGTTTCTTTCCCTTGAACGCCTGCCGACGATCAGTCGTTTGCTCGAGCGTAGTCCGCGTGTCTTGCGAACAGGCTACGTGCTGCTTGTGGTGTTGATCGGCTGGGTTTTTTTTCGCGCGCCGACGCTCGATCACGCGCTTGCCTATCTGGAGCGCATGTTCGCCATGGGACGCGCAACTGAGACCATGCTCGGCGCCTTTGACCTCATCACCTGGCATTCTCTTGCCATGATCGCGATCGCATTTTTGCTGTCGCTGCCGCTTTGGCCCAAACTTCGCAACGCATGGATATCCGCAAAGCGGGAGCACTCGATCCGGCTGGTAACATCCGCCTATATCGCGGCGGTTCTGCTGCTCTCATTTGCCGCAATGGCGGGGCAGGAAAACAGCCCCTTTCTCTATTTCCGATTTTGACACCATGCGGGCACTTCTCAAACATCCAGCAATCCTCATATTTCTCGCGCTCGCTCTCACGCCGGTCGTGTTGCTGGGGATCAACGGGCCATGGTTTGGAGGCGGCAGCGGACCGTTTCTGCGCGCGCCCGCCCCCAACCCGAACAATTTATCGCCACACACGTTCCGTCGCATCAGCGCCTGGTTCAACGATCGTAGGGGTATGCGCTATCCCTTGCTCGTGCTTGATAGCCACTGGCGGCTCGCCGTCTGGCGCCTTCGCTTTCGCGGCGATGTCATCTTTGGCAGGGGACCTTGGCTGTTTTTTAACGACGCGCCGCCGATCCCCGCCGCTCGGCTGGCGGATCTCCGCGGTCAGTTGAGGATGACGGATCACGAGATCGCGCAGATCGACCGTCAGTTGGCAGCGGTACGCGCGCAATTCGCCACGTGCGGTAAGAGAGCATTCATCGCAATTGCGCCGAACAAGCAGAGCATCTATCCGGAAAATGTGCGCGATACCGAAGCGTATATGCGCAGTCGTCTCGACGATTTTCTGGAAAGGCTTCCGCCGGATACCCGGTTAATGTTTATTGACCCACGTCCCGAATTGCGCGCCGGCAAGTCGCGATATGGCGCACCAGTCTATTTCCCGACCGACTCGCACTGGAACGACCTTGGGGCGTTTATTGCGTATCAAAAAATTGTATCTGCATTCGCGCAGGACAAAGTGATTGCTCGACCCGAGCTCGCCACGCTCGACGGCGCCAGCATAGAGGTTGAACCGTTCGCCGCCGGCGATGTCGCAACGCGCATCCTGTATCTGCCGTGGAATTTTCCCGATCA
>JAXDOA010000658.1:0-2889 GCA_034669125.1 Hyphomicrobiales bacterium | reverse complement strand
TCTTTGCAGTTCTGCTTTTCTACATCCTGACGATCGGTGGGCTCTTCCGGCTCCGCCGAACCCGTCCGGATCTGGAGCGGCCCTACCGCGCTGTGGGCTACCCCGTTCTGCCGGCCCTCTATATCGTGATGGCCGGCCTCATAGAAATCTTGTTGTTGTGGAATAAGCCCACGTACACCGTGCGGGGGCTCATTCTGGTTCTGCTGGGGGTGCCCGTTTATTTCCTCTGGCGGCGGAAAGAAGGATACCGATCTTGAGCCTGTTTGCCACAAAACCGATCGCCCGTATCATGCGCGAAAGCGAAGCGGGTGAGCATCAACTGAAGCGCACGCTGGGCCCTGTCCACCTGATTGCTCTGGGCATAGGAGCCATCATCGGAGCAGGCTTATTTGCGCTCACGCCGAAAGCCGCGCACGACAACGCCGGGCCAGCCGTTGTTTTCTCCTTCCTCATCGCCGCCTTCGGTTGCGCCTTCGCTGGCATGTGCTACAGCGAATTCGCCACCATGATTCCCATCGCGGGCAGCGCTTATACCTATGCGTACGCCACCATGGGTGAGCTGCTGGCGTGGATCATTGGCTGGGACCTTGTTCTCGAATATGCCACCGGCGCCGCAACAGTATCGGTGAGTTGGTCGAAGTATCTCGTGCGGTTGTTCCAGACTTTCGGAATCACGCTGCCGCCCGCCCTCACAAAATCTTACTTTGAAGGTGGACTCGTAAACCTGCCCGCGATCTTAATCATCTGCGTGGTGTCCGTCGTCCTGATCGTAGGAATTCAGGAATCAGCCAGGCTGAACGGCCTTATTGTGGCTCTCAAAGTCGCCATCGTGGTGCTGGTAATCGGGCTCGGCTTTTCCTACATCAACCATGCCAATTACGTGCCGTTCATACCGCCCAACACCGGCGAGTTCGGCCACTACGGCTGGAGCGGCGTCATGCGCGCGGCGGGCGTCATCTTCTTCGCGTACATCGGGTTCGACGCTGTTTCCACGGCCGCTCAGGAGGCGAAAAATCCACAGCGTGATATGCCTTTGGGCATCATCGGCTCGCTGGGGATCTGCACTCTTCTTTACGTAGGTTTCGCGTACGTGCTGTCCGGCATCGTGAACTACAAAGACATGACCGATACAGCCATTTATGAGGCTCTGCACAACATCGGTTATGACTGGCTGGGAACCGGCGTCGTAATTGGAATCCTCGCAGGCTATACCTCGGTGATCCTGGTCATGCTTCTGGGTCAGAGCCGGGTGTTCTACTCGATGTCGCGCGATGGCTTGCTGCCCAAGCTCTTCTCCGACGTCCACCCGAAGTTCAAGACGCCGTGGCGCTGCAACCTCGTTTTCATGGCCTTCGTCAGCCTCTTTTCGGGCTTCGTTCCGCTGTCGAGCCTGGGCGATATGACCAGCATCGGCACACTGCTCGCTTTCGTGATCGTGTGCGGCGGGATTCTGGTCATGCGCCACACGCATCCGCACCTGCCGCGCCCCTACAGGACGCCTTTCGTGCCGGTTGTTCCCATCCTTGGCATCGTGGTTTGCTTCGCCATGATGGCGTCGCTCGACATGATGACGTGGATCCGTTTGGTCGTCTGGCTGATCATCGGCCTCGCGATTTACTTCACTTACAGCCGCAGCCGCAGCCACCTCGTGACCGACCCGGAAAGCGAGCACGCGAAGCTGTAGAACCGGTGTCGTAATACTGGAGTGGTGTCTACTGTAATCACCTCCACTGACCTTCCAGGCATCGAGCGCGTTGCGAGCGGTAAAGTTCGCGATGTCTATGCTGTTGGCGATGACCTTCTGATCGTCGCCACCGACCGAATCTCAGCCTTCGATTGCGTCCTGCCGCAGGGCATTCCGGGCAAAGGGCGTGTGCTCACGCAGATGTCGCTGTTCTGGTTCGACTTTCTCAAAGATGTGGTTCCGAACCACCTGATCAGCGCTGGCGTCGACGACTTCCCTGCCCCTCTGGGTAATTACCGTGATCAGCTGGAAGGCCGCTCCATGCTCGTGAAGCGTTGCCGAATGGAACCGGTGGAGTGTGTGGCGCGCGGCTACGTCTCCGGGTCCGGCTGGAAAGATTATGAACGCACGGGTGCGATCTGCGGCATCCCGCTGCCAGCCGGCCTGCTCGAAAGCGATCGCCTTCCGGAACCGATCTTTACACCGGCTGCGAAAGCCACGACCGGGCACGACGAAAATATCTCATTCGACACTGCCGCCGAAACGGTGGGACTGGAAACGGCGACGCTCTTACGCGACCTGACGCTGCGCATCTACGCCCGAGCTGCGCAGCACGCGGAGACCCGCGGCATCATCCTCGCCGATACGAAATTCGAGTTCGGCTGGCATAACGGCGAATTATTGCTGGGCGACGAAGTTCTCACTCCGGATTCTTCGCGCTATTGGCCCCGTGATACCTACAAGCCGGGTGGACCGCAGCAGTCCTTCGACAAGCAATTCGTCCGTGACTACCTGGAAACGCTGACGTGGAACAAGCAGCCACCCGCTCCTCCATTGCCGCCGGACGTGATTGAGAAAACTTCTGAGAAATACCACGACGCGTACCGCCGCATCACCGGGCTCAGTCTGTGAACTGGCTCGATATCATCTTCATCACGGTCCTGCTGTTCTCCACGGTTCTCAGCTTCCGCAAAGGCTTCTCGCGGGAGGTCATCGGGCTGGCGGCGTCTATCTTTGCGCTGGTGTTGGCGATGTGGTTCTATGGCCTTGCAGGCTCGTTTGTGGCGCCTTATGTGGATTCGGCCAGAGTCGCTAATATTCACGGCGTCATTCTGGTAGTGGTAGCGGTGTTTCTGGGCGGCGCGATCTTGTCCTGGATCGTCAATAGCTTACTCAGAACCATAGGCCACTCTTTTTTAGAACCC
>JAXDOA010000657.1:0-2903 GCA_034669125.1 Hyphomicrobiales bacterium | reverse complement strand
AAGTTTACGGGTCCGACAGAATTAGCGAGCGACACCGGCATCGTTACGAGTTTAATCCGGAGTTTCGTCAGGTTTTGGAAGGCGCCGGATTAGTCTTCAGCGGTGTTTCACCTGACGGCAAGTTTGTAGAAATGGTTGAGCTGCCGCGCGACGAGCATCCCTGGTTTCTAGGTTGTCAGTTTCATCCTGAATACAAGTCGAAGCCTCTCGCTGCGCATCCGCTGTTCACCTCCTTCGTGCGCGCCGCTTACGAAAACCGCATGCAAAATGAAACCTCAATGGATAAGAACGGTGAAACTGAGCCGTTGATTGCAGAGCGAGCCAGCGTTGTCAGCGCTGAATAGAGTGTCCCGCCCCGCCAGAACCTAATGGGTCAGTTAGATTCAGCCGCGGATTAACGCGAATGAACGCAAATCTGAAGGGGATCGTTCAGAAGCTCATTAACTCCCACGAGGTTCTGAATTCATTTTTACTCTTTGTTTCCAAGGATTTGTTTATTCCGGGTACGTTGTTTTCAGATTCGCGTTCATTCGCGTTAATCCGCGGCTAAATCTTTGGTTGCGCTGCCACTATCTTCACCTGACTCACTAGCTGCCAGTACCCTCGCTACCGCTCGCGGTTCGTTTAGGTAATAATGATACCGCTCTCCCTTAGCTTCGCGGATTTCTTATGCTTCATTGTCCAACATGCGGCCGGCACTACTCAGCCGACTTCGAGGTTTGTCCCGAGGACCAATCACCGCTCCAAGCTGATGCAACCATCGCCGGCCTGGCTCCAGTTGACCCGCTCGTAGGCCACACACTCGACGACAAATATCGATTGGAAGAAAAGCTAGGCGTTGGCGGCATGGGCACCGTCTATCGCGCGCGACATCTGTTGATCGACCGTCCGGTGGCGGTCAAAGTTTTGAATCAACGGTTCGTTGAAGACGAGGCCGCGCGCACCAGGTTTCGCCGCGAAGCAAGAGCGGCCGGGCGACTGCAACACACCAACGCGGTAACAGTCACCGACTTTGGTGAATCACACGATGGTTACGTTTACCTCGTGATGGAGTTGTTGGAAGGGCGAACCCTGCGCGAGGTGCTGGCAAAAGAAGCGCCGCTCGATCCCGCCCGGTCGGTGTCGTTGATGATGCAGATTTCAGCCGCGGTGGCAGCGGCACACGAAGCCGGAATCATTCACCGCGATCTGAAGCCCGCGAACATCTTTATTGTGCAACGCGCCGAGGTGCCTGCCGTCGTAAAGGTCTTGGATTTTGGAATCGCAAAACTGGCTGCCGAATCATTGGATGAAGATGAACCGCTGACGCTCACTCAGATCGGCGCGATGATTGGCACGCCGCGTTACATGTCGCCGGAACAATGTGATGGCGCAGAGTTGACACCCGCTGCCGACGTTTACAGTCTCGGCGTTATTCTTTATGAAATGCTCACCGGTACGGTTCCTTTCAGTGGTTCCACGCCGTTGGCAATTGCGATGAAGCACACGTCGGAGGCCCCACGCAATCCCCGTGAGTTTGTTTCAACAATACCGCCGGCCCTGGAGCAAATTGTGCTGCACGCGCTTGAGAAGCGGCCACCGGATCGCCCGGCGAATGCAGCGGAATTTCGCAAGGAGTTAGTGGAAACGGCCGAACGATTAGGACTCGAGCATGCGGCGCTGGCGAGCTCGCCAAACCTGGCGGCGTTGCGCAACGTTGGCACTGAGTCTCCGTCCGGGCGTTTGGTCATCGATATCTCGCGCTTGCGGGAAAATCGCGCTGCCGGTTCCGACGTTAGTGAAGTAACGCTGGTGGGTTCAGCGGCGACGTTGCGTCGGAACGATGGAAACGGACCGTTGCCGGTAGCAGCGACGGCGTCGAAGTTTTCCTTTCCCAGAGTTTCTGTGTCGATGACGGGTACGGCCAGGTCAAAAAAGCAGTTCATGGTGATCGCGGCAATCGTGGTAGTTCTTCTAATTGGAATAACACTGGCAGTCAGGTCTCGCAATGCGGCGGCGCCAACCGATGCAATCGTTGGTGCCAGCCCTAGTCCTACGGTCGAGCCATCTCCGTCGCCTTCGCCCGTGGCATCACCGAAACCCGAGGTACGGAGACCGGTGGCGGCTAAGCCGAAGAAGGAATCGAAAACGCATTCCTTTGTGAACAAGGTCAAGCGTATATTCAAGAATCCATTTTAGGACCAGCAACGACTCATGGTTGACGCACAAGTAAAGCCTTTCGTGGTCGGCAATGCGACTTTCGGTGACGGCCGACTAACAATCATCGCCGGTCCCTGTGTTATCGAGACGCCCGAACACGCATTGATGATGGCGCGTGAATGCTCGGCGCGTGCCCACAACGCGGGTCTTGATTTCGTTTTCAAATCGTCGTTCGACAAAGCTAATCGCTCGTCGTTGAAAAGCTTTCGCGGTGCGGGCATGCAGGAAGGTCTGGAAGTTTTGCGGCAGGTGAAACAGGAGATTGGCGTTCCCGTTCTGACCGACGTTCATGATGTTTCTCAAGTAGGACCGGTAGCGGAAGTAGCGGACATCCTGCAGATTCCCGCGTTTCTCTCGCGGCAGACGGATCTGGTTCTGGAAGCCGCCCGCTCCGGTCGCGCGGTGAATATTAAGAAAGGCCAGTTTCTCGCGCCGCAGGATGCGCGAAACATTGTGGATAAAGCGCGCGCAGCCGGCTGTGAGAAACTGTTGCTCACCGAACGCGGCGTAAGTTTTGGTTATAATAATCTGGTAGTGGATATGCGATCGTTTCCGATCATGCGCGAGTTTGGTGTGCCGGTTGTTTTTGATGTCACGCACTCCCTGCAACTTCCGGGAGGGCTCGGACATGCAACGGGCGGTCAATCGGAATACATCGAACCGCTCGCGCGCGCGGGCGTGGCCTGCGGAGTGGATGCGGTCTT
>JAXDOA010000656.1:0-4493 GCA_034669125.1 Hyphomicrobiales bacterium | reverse complement strand
TGCCCTCCCGAGCTGCATGCTTACTTCGTGGATCATACCGGGCAGGAACGAAAACGGCGGCCGCGAGGAATCCAGACTTCGAAACCATCGCCGCAAAGTGGATGGATCAGCAATGCGATCTGGATCTTTCACTTCGGGCGCGGCGGCTTCCCATGTGTGACCTTCCAGAAAATACCTTCGCAGCGCCTGACTGCGGGCGATGAGGCTGTAATGGCTGTAAGGCAGAGCGAACGGCGGCAGGAAGGTGAAGGTTTTCGCGCACAGATTGCAGCGACCCCGGCGGATCTAAATCCGGTCGTGATCTTCGTCGTGCCCTTGTTTCCGCCGGCGCCATGGCCGATGGTTGATTCGCGCAGACATACCGGGCAAAAGCGAAAAATCGGCCCTCCACCGGACTCGGCCCAATCGGCTTCGAGGTTGCACTGGGCAGTCGAAAGTGCGATAAACAGTATCGTGACCGTGGGGGCTCCGCTGGTCACGTTGACCTTGCCAGGATTCGAACGCGC
Source organism: Hyphomicrobiales bacterium (assembly GCA_034669125.1). Lineage (GTDB taxonomy): Bacteria > Pseudomonadota > Alphaproteobacteria > Rhizobiales > Xanthobacteraceae > PALSA-894. The sequence goes on along the minus strand of JAXDOA010000656.1, from coordinate 3,987 downwards.
AGGCGGGCCTTCACCTCCTTAAGAAAATCCCGACTGGAAAAGAATATCGCAGCTTCCGGCTGAACATCCTTGCCGTTGCCGGCGCCCGAGCCTGTAATGTTGTGGGGGCTCTGACCCGTCGTCGGCCGTGTTCGACGCGGCAAAGCTTTCATGTCTGGTTCGAACCGGCGGCAAGCGAGAGGCCAAGAGCAACAGCTTGCCGAACCGGCTTGCCGCAGAAATCCTCTGTGGCGGAAGGTCCGGAACAGGAGCTATCGTAACGAAGACGCAAGTCGGGGCCGACGACGTACTCACACATCGGCACATCCGATATACTTTGAGCTTCCTGTGCGCTTTCTCCCTTCGATTACCGTCGCCCTGATCGCCATGTTCTGCCAGAGCCTGCCGGGCCAAAATGCCCCACCAAGCGCCGCGAAAGGTCTCGCGCCCCGTCCGACTTCCGCCGACTATCAGACGCAGGCCCAGGCAGGCACTCTGACGATCGCGGCGGAATTTGCGGGGCATGGCGTCCCCACTGCGGACGGCGTTTTCTCAACCGAAGAATATGTTGTGGTAGAAGTGGCAATGTTTGGGCCATCCGGCACGCGGCTCAAGCTGTCTTATAACGACTTCTCGCTTCGTATTAACGGAAAGAAGTCAGCTTTGCCGGCGCAACCGTTCGAACTGGCGTTCCATTCGCTGAAAGATCCCGAATGGACGTCCGCTGTTCCTGCGGAATCGAAGTCGAAGACCGGGATCAACTCTGGCGGCGGCCAGGGTGAGTCCGCTCCCGCTCCTGTCAAGATGCCGCTCAACCTGACGCTGGCGATGGAGCAGAAGGTTCGTGTTGCGTCTCTGCCTGAAGGCGAACGCCCGCTCCCCACCGCAGGATTGGTCTTCTTTCAGCAAGGGGGGAAGCGTAGCAGCATGCGTTCTGTTGAGTTGCTTTATATCGGGGCTGCGGGTAAGGCAACGCTGACGCTTCAGTAGAGTACCTGTCCAAAGCTATGCGAGGCCCGCCACTTATGGCTTGGCGCCTGCAGCCATTGAGCAGCGCCAGGCCGATTCTCGACGCCGCCTACAGCTCTCATCCCGACGCTTTGTGCGCAGACCGTATGAATCAACAAGTTACAACAAACGCCCGAAAATATTCAGTACATGATGATTCAGGGCGTCTCAAACGTAAGCGTCAGACTAAACGCATAGCTGACGGCGGGTCTTGAGGGCTGATAGCTGAGCCAGAGTCAGGGGGCGGAAAGCAGCCCAGACAGCGGGCGTTAGTTCACTGACGTGTTGAACCGGGCGGCTGGCGAGGCCGGGCAGGATCGAGGCCAGGTATTCGCGGGCGGGCAACCCCAGCCTGCGGCAGCTTTCAACAACAGACAGAATCGCCGCCACCTTCGGCCCGGCTTTCTCGCTGCCCACATGGATCCAGTTCTTTCGTCCGAGGGCCACACCGCGCATTGAGTTCTCCGCCAGGTTATTGCTCAGTTCCAGTTCCGGATGTTCCAGGAACCGGGTGAGTTTATGCCACAGCGACAGCGAGTAGCTGACAGCTTTTCCCAGTGCGCTGGCAGGCAGCGTCACGAGCTGCGCGGCCTTCATCTCTTCCCTGATGATTTCGAGCAGAGGACCGGACCTCTCCTGACGCAAAGCATGGCGCGCCTCATGATCCATGCCTGTATGACGGGCTTCGGCATCAACCGCGAAAAGATCATCGATCCGCCCCACCAGCCGACGGGCGGCGCTGTCATCCGGATTCAGCTGGAGTGCGTCGAATACCTTTCTGCGCGCATGCGCCCAACAAGCAGCATGCACCATGCCCGCACCGCCCGTATGGTCGTATGCGGCATAACCGTCGGTTTGCAGCAGACCGGTAAACTGGCCGAGGAATTGTTTCGGACCTTCGCGGCTGCGTCCCATCCGGAAGTCAAAGACGACACTTCCTCCCGGGCTGCCGTACTGCCAAAGATATCCCTGATGATTCTTCCCTTTGTCATCATTTGTCTGCACCGGAACCGGCGTTTCATCGGCCTGAATATAACCTCCGCCGAGTAACTCCCGGCGCATCGCCGCACTTACCGGCGCGAGTAACTCTCCCACCCGCATTACCCAGCCGTCCATCGTCGCGCGGCTGACCGAAACTCCTGTCTCCCGCTCCAGAATCACGCTCTGCCGGTACAACGGTAAGTGGTCGCTGTACTTGTTAATGATGGTGTCGATTACAACCCGGTCGCTCACCAGACTCTTATCGATGATCCGCTCCGGAAGCGGCGCGGCACTGACGCCTTCGGCGCAGCCTTTGCAGGCACGCTTCTCGCGTCTGGTGACCACCACGAAGTACTGTGCAGGCTCCACATCCAGCTGCTCGCTCCGCTCGTAGCCGATTACGACCGTATCCTTGCCGCAGGCCTTACATACACATTGTTCCGGTGTACACGGAATGAGCTTTTCCACCCGCGGCAGACTGGCCGGCAGTTCCTGTCGCCCCGGATGTTTGCCGCTCTTCCGGTTCTTCGCCTGTGTTGGGAATGGGGACGCAGGCGGCAGCGGCTCACGGTTACTTTCCGCTTCCGCCTCCGCAGCGCTGACTCCGGGCTCCAGGTCCAGCAACAGCAGTTGCGCATCGCTGAGCTTCTCGCTCTTTGGCCCGTATTTCCGGATCAGTTCCAGGCGCAGGCGTTCCTGAAGAGCCTGGATCTTCAGCTCGGCGCGTTGCAGTTCTCTCGTCAGATAAACGATGTGTTCGGCTTCGGTGCGGGGTGTTGTGAAAGGCGACAGACTCACGCTTCAGCTCACTGCCAGGATAGCTGACCGGCGCCCGGATTGAAACATATTTAAGGCGGTTTGTTGTAATTATCTGTTAGCGTCCGCACCGCTTACCCGATGCCACGCGCGGCGTCTGGTTTGCGCCAGATCGATGCCGCCGAGCAGCAGCATGAGTTCCTCGTGAGTGAGTATCATCTTCGCTTCTTCACTCGCGGCTGCAGGCCACCGGAACCGTCCCTTTTCCAGACGTTTGGCGCAGACCCAGAGTCCGCTGCCGTCCCAGAACAGAAGCTTCAGGCGGTTGCGCTGCGCATTGGTAAACAGAAAGACGTGCCCGCTCAGCGGGTCGCACGACAGCCGGTCGCGCACCAGCCCGTACAGACCTTCAAAGCTTTTGCGCATGTCAGTGGCTCCGGCGGCCAGATAAATGCGTGTGGCGGGTCCGACGCCGAACATGCTCAGGCCTGTTCCAGCACGGCAACCAGCTGCCGGAGCGTGCCCGGGTCAAACCCCCGCTTCACTTCAATCCGGTGTCCGGTTGAAAGAAGCACGGCCAGGCCGCATCCGCTGTGGCCGGAAACTTCCACCGCCACCCATCGCTGCGGCTGGCTGACAACTGCCCTCTGTTTTCGATAGCGCGTAAGATAGCGGCCGAGCGTCTTCAGCGGCACGTCTTCCTGTGTGCAGAAGTCCGCCTGGCTCAGCCCGCTCGCTTCGTACTCAGCCGCCAGCCGATCCGCTTCCGCACGGCTTCTATGCCGCCGATGCTGTTTTCCTGTCTGCTTCGAGACCACGATCCTACTTCATCACCTGAACTGGCCTCAGGTATAGATGCAGTTAGCCTTACGCTTACGCTTCATCCGATATCAGCGCCGCTTCGCGAACCACTTCACGGCCCAGGCTTCTTACACCTGGTCGCACGTGATCGACACCACGCCGGATGCAACCTCAGTGGTACCGGGCAACGCCGGCGACGATGCCAAGGTAGCCCAGGATACGCTGCGGCCTAACCTCGACAGAGGCAACGGGGCGACCGATATCCGCCATCGCGCGGTGCTCTCGTTTGTGTGGGATATCAGCCACGGCAACTTTCTGACCAATCCGTTGGCACGCGGCATTCTGAGCCACTGGCAACTGGGCGTGATCACGCAGGCGCAGTCCGGACGGTGGTTCAACGATATTGCCACGGGCGACCCTGGCAACGACAGCAACACTGCCAACGACCGCTCACCGCTGATC
>JAXDOA010000655.1:0-3236 GCA_034669125.1 Hyphomicrobiales bacterium | reverse complement strand
GGTGATTAGATCTTTATTGATCATAAGAATCGTAGGGCCGCACCTAAGTGTGCGCCCTCTTCCGTTTCAAGGGGCGGACACGCAGGTCCGCCCCTACATCTTTCTCAAAATGAAAACCGTGCCGCCTTCAGGAGACTTCTGCCAGGAAATGTCAGCACCGATCAAGCTGGCGCGAGCGCGCATGTTAGCAAGCCCTCGTCCCTCCAGGTTTTTTTGCGCTGCGGGATCGAAATCTCTGCCGTTGTCTTGCAACTCCAGGATGAAATCACCGTCGGCAGTCGCCGCCACAGTCATCTTCACATGCGTCGCGCCCGCGTGTCGGCAGATATTGTTGACCGCCTCCTGCACCATTCGATAGATCTGCATCTGCACGTTTGGCGGCAGCCCAGCCTGCTCCTCCAAAGATTCATCGCAAACGAATTCATATTCAAACCGGCGATCGGCCGGCGCGTCTTGCACGGCATGCGATAACGCAAACTCCAGCGCCGCTGCAAAGCCCACATTCTGCAACACCGAGGGACTCAAGTCTTCGCAAATCCTGCGCACCTCCTGCGAGATCGACTCTATCTCCATGCGCAACACCGCCGGATCAAGTTGCTTGCTTACTTCGCCGCTTGCCGGCAGTTGATCGCTTAAGAGCAAGAGATGGCGCAGGTCGGCCAGAGTTTGATCGTGCAGATCGCGCGCGATGCGCCGGCGTTCTCGTTCGGCTTCGTTCGCCAGATTCAATCGCGCATCGGCAAGCTCATTGTTGGCGGAGACGAGCGCGGCGCTGGTTCGCGCAATGCGACGTCTTTCCAGGATGGCCCAGAGCAGTGCCAGCAGCGCCAGGGCCAACAATATCGCCAGCGCAGTTGAAGTCCAGGGGAAAGGCGCTTTGGCAATACTTAACTCGAAAGACAACGGCTCCGAAGCTACCAGGTCTTTGCTAAAAGCGCGTGCGGTGACGCGATACTTTCCGGGCGCCAAGCCCTCGATTGCAAATTGCGACTCACGCGACAGCTTCTGTTTGATGACCGCATTCTTGTCGTCGAGTAGTGCAAACGCGTATTGAAACTGCTCCGGGAAAGTACGACTACTAATTGCCGCCACCTCGAAAAGCAAACTGTTCTGCGGATACTCGAGATAAAGGCCGGTGGCAAGGTCCCCGGGCGAGTGGACGCGTTTGCTGATGACGCGCGTCGCATACAGCGTCGGCATGACGCGTCCCGGTTGATAGCGAGCAACGCCGCGGCTGGTTCCAATCAACAACCGATCATTACCTTGCGCGTCTCGCTCCGGCAGAACAGCGAAGACGCTCTGCGAAGGCAAGCCCTGTTCAGCGTCAAACCGCGAAACGATCGCGCCGAGGTTCTCATCCAGCCGAACTTTTAGCATCCCGCTGTCAGTCGTAGCGAACCAGGCCTCGATGTTGTTTCCCGTGCGATTTGCGACTACCGAACGCGCGTCAACGCCTGCCGCCGCCAGCACGCAGGCTGCGCCGGGCCGGCAAACGTAGACGCCCCGGCCGGTCGCAAACCACAACGTGCCATCACTACTGCGATCGATTGCTCTCACGCCGCTGTTCTTCAAAGGTGTAAACGATGGATCAGCTTCGGTTTTATGTCCGTCAAAGACGAACAAGTCATCGCGGATGGTTCCGATTAGCAGGCGCGCCTCGCCATCCGCATAGAGACTCATGACTTCGCGCTCGTGCGTTGCGTCGGCACTGGTCGGCCAAACGAGATGGGCGCGCGCGCCTTCAATTCGCTCGAGTCCGCGACCATAACTGGCGATATATGTGTTGCCCTGAAACGAAGCAATCGCGCGCACGTTGCCGGGAGCATCGACCTCGCCCGAACCGGTTTCGACTCGAACGAAGCTTTCATCTTTGAGGCCGGCGCCCGGTGTTGAGCGCTGACCGGAGTAGAACCCGTTGGCTGCCCCAACAAGTAAATGCCCGCTCTGGTCTTCCGCCAGAGCGTAGATAGTGTTGCGGGCGAGATTATCAATTGCACGCCAGGTGCTAGCCGCACGGTCGTAAACAAAGAGTCCCTGATTTGTTCCGCAAAGAACATAACCATCCGAAGTTTGATAAAGCACGCGAACGAAATTGCTTTGCGAGTTACCGCCGACCTGGTCAACTCTGGGCGCGTTTGGATCATAACGACAAACGCCGCGGTCGGTCCCGAACCAAATCACGTTTTCCCGATCCTGAAAGATCGCGTAGACATGATCTGAACGTAGACCACCCGCAGTGCCGTCGAAAGTGAACCGCTGCACCTTCTTGCCATCTGAAAAAAGAAATACACCGCGCCCATCTGTCGCCGCCCAAACATCTCCACCGATGTTCTGGATGTCGGTGACTGGTCCGGTCGCGGCTTCATTCCGTGCGAGATTGGAAAAGCCCGACCCCGTCAGTAGTCCGGGTTCATCTTTCTTTACGCGTGCGCCGACCCAAAGCTTGCCGCCAGCGTCCTGTTGCAGAGCGCGCACGAAGTAGACCGGCGGATGGATTTCTATTTCACGCGCCAGGCCGTCTTCTATAGCCAGCACGCCGCGGCTCAGCGATCCCGCGTAGAGTTTGTTATTGAACATCACGAGGCTGGTCAGCACGAGCGGTCCGGCGTGTTCACGGTCAGCGCTTTCGAGCGGCTGCGTCAGGAGCGATTTACTCTGGAAAGAACCGTCCGCTGCGGTGCGCGATTCGAAAACGTTTCCTTGCTCCGTCGCCATTACAACCCGGCCATGCTCGGGCGCGATGATGGTGCTGACGGCTTGTCCCTCAGTTTCTCTTACGACGTCGAAGTGGCCCCACATCATCCGCGCGGCGCCGGTTTCAGTGCCAACCCAAAGCGCACCGGTATCGTCACTTTGCAAAGCAAGTATTCGACCCGGAGATAAACCACCTACCGCGATGGTTTGCGTGCGGCGTCCATCGAACTTCGCCAAACCGGCGTCGGTGCCAAACCACATCGCGCCATCGGGCCCTTGCGCAACGGCGTGCACGCGATCAGACGGCAACCCGTGAAAGAGTGTGACCGCGCCCCATTGATGCAGACTGGTTAGCGGAGTTGGAGATGGCGAAGGAGACGGGAGCGGCGATGGGGACGCCGTTGGTGTAGCACTGGGCGTCGGCTGCGCTTTGTTTTGCGAGGATGCGGACGCGAAAGCCAGAAAGCCGAAGGCGGCCGGCAGCAGACAAAAAGCTACGGCAAAGCCGCGCCCGCGCCTTTTCGTTCCGAACAGAATTGAAG
>JAXDOA010000654.1:0-2713 GCA_034669125.1 Hyphomicrobiales bacterium | reverse complement strand
CCTCGCGCACCATCTGCGCGCCCATGTTCTCGAACTTGTCCTCGAGCTCGATTTCCTTGGCGACCGTCACACCGTCCTTGGTGATGCGCGGGGCGCCGAACGACTTGTCGAGCACGACATTGCGGCCCTTCGGGCCCAGCGTAACCCTCACGGCATTCGCGAGGATGTCGACGCCGCGCAGCATGCGATCGCGCGCGTCGACGGAGAATTTGACGTCCTTGGCAGCCATTTATGTTTGCTCCGTTGATTGTCTGGATAAGGCGCGGCTTACGCGGCCTTCTTGCGGGCACTGGCGGTCTCTTCGAGAACGCCCATGATGTCGCTTTCCTTCATGATCAGGAGGTCCTGACCATCGATCTTCACCTCGGTGCCGGACCACTTGCCGAACAGGACCCGCTCGCCGACCTTGAGGTCGATCGGGATCAGCTTGCCGGCTTCGTCGCGGCCACCGGGGCCGACGGCGACGATCTCGCCCTGCGAGGGCTTCTCTTTGACGGTGTCGGGAATGATGATGCCGCCGGATGATTTCTCCTCGGCATCGATGCGCTTGACGACGACGCGGTCGTGAAGCGGGCGGAATTTCATGGATCCTCCTAAGTGCTTGTTGGACGAGATATTTTGAGTTGGCGGCCGTGCCGGTAACGTGCCCCTTCGGGCCGCCCGGCGCGGAGATAGTTCACGCCAAAGTGAGTCACAAGGGCTCGGTGGAAATTTTCTAGCACTCATTGGCATCGACTGCTAGCAGCTTTTGCCGAATTGTCAGCACTGCTGGTTCATTGCTGCTAATGCCTTGATTGTAAACAATTTATTCATCTTTTAGGCTTGCAATGGAACAGCCGCGTGCCTGAGAATTTGAGTCTTCGAGATTTCCGGAGGACCAAAATGGCCAGCAGTGACTTCCGGCGCCAGCTTGCCGGATATGGGCTCACAACCGCACACATCTTCTATCGGCGGCCCGATCACCCTTGGCTGCTGCAGTCCTACGTCTGGCAGGACTACGATCTTTGCCCGAAATTCCCGGAATTGCAGCGTTTTCTCGAGTTTTGGCGCGCGAAGCTCGACGGAGCCCTGCATTCGGTCACGGTCGCGCACTCGGGACTCATCAAGCCCGCCGAATTGAAGGCCGTCGACGGCCTGTTCCGCCTCCACTGATTTACCTTGTAAATCAGCGACTTCCGCCTGCCGTTGACCGCAGGCCGTCTGACCGCGCAATCTGTCGGTGGGCAGGTTTGGGGCGGAGGACGTTATGGCCAGGACCAAGACGAGCGCGCGCCGTTCGGCAGCGCGCAAGCCGGTGGCGAAATCACGTGCGAAGCCTTCACGCGCCGCCGCGGCCAAGCGCGCGGCGCCGCCGAAGCTCAAGCCCACGTCGCAGATTTTTCGCGTGAGCCATCACAGCGAAGAGGATTTCGAGGTGGGCCTGCGCCGCTACGCCAAGTACCGCGACCTCGGCATGGCCAAGGCGACGAGCGGCAAGGTGCAGGCGCATGTCATCCGCTTCGTGCCGCCATGCCGGCCGGAGGAAGTCTCGAAGTTGCATTATCACGACGTCGAATTTCAGATGATCTATGTGCTCAAGGGCTGGATCAAGACCGAGCTCGAAGGGCAGGGCGCGCACGTGATGCGTCCGGGCACCGCATGGATCCAGCCGCCGCGCATCAAGCACAAGGTGCTCGACTATTCGGACGACGCCGAGGTGCTGGAGATCATTTTGCCGGCGGACTTCGACACCGTCGAGCTCACCTGAGCGGTTTTACCTTCGGCATCGCGCAAGGATAACATGCCGAGAATCACATTCGATTTCGGCACGCTCGCGCTTGAGGCCGAACTCATCGACACGCCGACCGCGAAAGCCGTGCTCGCCAAGCTGCCTTACGACGCGCGCGTGATGACCTGGGGCGAGGAAGTCTATTTCAATGTGCCGGTGAGCGCCGTGCGCGAGCAGGACGCCCGCGCGGTGGTGACGCCGGGCGAAGTCGCCTACTGGCCGGACGGTCCGTGCATCGCTTTGGGTTATGGCCGCACGCCGATTTCTCAGGACAATGAGTGCCGGCTCGCCAGCCCCTGCAATATTTTCGGCAAGCTTGTTGGCGATCCCAAGGCGCTCGCTGCCGTGAAAGCCAGCACCCGCGTCACCGTGAAGGCGGCCGGATAGCCGGCACCGGGCCGGGACGTGATCGTCTCCATTCCATCGATGCGAAAGGCCGGCGATGATCGAGTGGTTTGACGATTTTACGCTCGGCATGAAGTTCAAGAGCGGGACGCTCAAGGTCACCGAGGAGGACATCAAGCGATTTGCGGCCGAATTCGATCCGCAACCGATGCACCTTGACGACGCCGCGGCGCGAAAGACCTTGTTCAAGGGACTGGCGGCATCGGGCTGGCACACGGCCGCGATTGCGATGGGTTTGACTGTGCAGATCAGGCCGTTCGGCCCGCATCCGATGATCGGCCTCGGCGTCGATAATCTGCGCTGGATGCTGCCCGTGCGGCCGGGGGACGAACTGCATGTCGAAGGTGAGGTTGTCACTCTGACGCCTTCGAAAACAAAACCGCAAGGCATCGTTCTGATCAAATGGACGATGTTCAACCAGAAGGGGGAGCCGGTTTACACCTTTACGCCGATCGGGATCGTCCCGACGCGTCCAGCGAACTGACCCATGAAACTCTTCACCTATTGGCGTTCGCAGGCCGCGTTCCGGGTGCGGGTCGC
>JAXDOA010000653.1:0-2554 GCA_034669125.1 Hyphomicrobiales bacterium | reverse complement strand
CCGATGAGGTCGGCCTGACCCAGCGCGACGTCGCCACCAGCCTGCTGACGTCGCTGGCGGGAAGCGGCCAGACGGAGCCGACATTCTGGCTGAACCCGGCCAATGGCGTGTCCTATCCGATCATCGTGCAGACGCCACAGTATCGCATGGACAGCTGGTCCGATCTGCGCAACCTGCCGGTCACCAGCGGCAAGTCCAACCAGCCGTTGGGCGCCTTGGCAACGATCTCACGTGGGCCGAGTGATGGTATCGTTTCACACTACAACGTCCAGCCGGTGATCGATCTGTATGCGTCGACGCAGGGGCGGGACCTGGGGGCCGTGGCGGCGGACATCCAGAAGATCCTGACGGAAACGCAAGGTCAGGTGCCCAAGGGCTCCATCGTTGCGCTGCGCGGGCAGGTAACGACCATGCAGGCCGCCTACACGCAGCTATTTGCCGGGCTGGCCGGCGCGATCGTGCTGATCTACCTGCTGATCGTCGTGAACTTCCAGTCCTGGCTGGATCCGTTCGTGATCATCACCGCCCTGCCGGGCGCGCTCGCCGGGATCGTCTGGATGCTGTTCCTGACGCACACCACCTTGTCCGTGCCGGCACTCACCGGGGCCATCCTCTGCATGGGCGTGGCCACCGCGAACAGCATCCTGGTCGTGAGCTTCGCGCGCGAACGTCTGGCCGCCGGCGACGGTCCGGTGCGGGCGGCGCTGGAGGCGGGGTTGATGCGCTTCCGCCCGGTGCTGATGACCGCGCTGGCGATGATCATCGGCATGGCCCCGATGGCGCTGGGGCTGGGCGAGGGCGGGGAGCAGAACGCCCCGCTGGGCCGAGCGGTCATCGGCGGGCTGATGGTCGCGACCTGCGCCACGCTGTTCTTCGTCCCGGCCGTGTTCAGCCTGGCCCACGCTGGGAAGCAACGGCGTGCGGCGGCGGCCGGCCGGCTTCACTTGTCGCATTCCAACGTTTGATCCCGGAGAGACCCTATGCCAGACACATTCGTGGAAGTCGCGCCGCCCGCCTGTGGCGAGTTGCAGCCGCTGGATGCGGATCACGGCCAGCCCGCGCCCGCGCAGCGCCGCCGATTGCTCGTCTACGGACTGGGCGCGCTGACCGCCGCCATCGCGCTGGCGGTGTATGGCGTGGCCGATCGAAGCTGGAGCGAAGACCGCCTGGTGCAACTGACCGCGCGGGAGGCGACGCCGACCGTCGACATCATCCATCCCGAACGCGGCGTCACCGGCGAACAACTGGTGCTTCCCGGCACCGTCAACGCCTTCTTCGAGGCGCCGATCTACGCCAGGGTCAGTGGCTACCTGAAGATGTGGTACAAGGATATCGGCGCGCACGTGACCGCCGGGGAGCTGCTCGCCACGATCGAGACTCCGGACCTCGACCAGGAGCTCGCCCAGGCCAAGGCCAATCTCGGCGTCGCCAATGCCAACTACCGGCTGGCCCAGCTCACCGCGGGACGCTGGCAGCGGCTGCTGAAGTCGGACGCGGTCTCGATGCAGGAGGCTGACGTGAAGGCCGGCGATGCCGCGGCCAAGCAAGCTTCGGTGACCGCCGAGCAGGCCGGTGTCGCTCGGCTGGAAGCGCTGGAGGGGTTCCGGCGCATCGTCGCCCCGTTCGACGGCATCATTACCGCGCGGCGCACCGATGTCGGGGCCCTGATCAATTCCGGCAGCGGCGTTGGGCCGGAGCTGTTCGCGGTCGCCGACGTGCACGAAATGCGCGTGTATGTGCGGGTGCCGCAGGCGGAGTCGGCCGGCATCAAAAAGGGCATGCAGGCGACGCTGTCGCTGCCGCAATTCGCGGACCGGACGTTTTCGGCCACGGTGACGACGACGGCGAACGCGATCGACCCGCTCTCCAACACCTTGCTGGTGGAGCTGATGGCGGATAATCCGGACGGCGCGTTGACGCCGGGGATGTTCGCGGACGTGCATTTCGCGCTTCCGCCGCGGCCGGACGTCGTCCGCATCCCGACCAGCGCCCTGTTGTTCCGCCAGGGAGGGTTGAAGGTCGCGACGCTCGGTGCGGACGGCAAAGCGTCGATCAAGCCGATCCGGGCCGGCCGCGACCTCGGCACGGAAATGGAGGTTCTGGCTGGACTGTCGCCCACCGACCGGGTGATCAACAGCCCGCCCGATTCCCTGATAGCGGGTGAAAAGGTCCGCGTCGCGGGCGCCCTGTTCGCCGCTAACCCGGATCAACCCGTCGCGGTGGCCCAGAAATGAGGCGGCGCAGCAGACCAGCCGCGCTACTCGGTTCAGCGGTCCTGGGCGCAATGGCGCTGTCGGGGTGCTCCCTCGCGCCGCCGTACCAGCCGCCGCAAATCGCCGCGATCCCGGCCGCCTACAAGGAGGCCGGGCCTTGGCAACTGGCGCACCCCGCCGACACGGTGCCGCGCGGGCCATGGTGGTCCGACTACGGCGATGCCGACCTGGGTGCGCTGGAGGCGAAGATCGAGCCGAACAATCCGACCGTGGCCGAGGCCGTCGCCAACTATGACGTCGCCCGCGCCGATGTGGCGGAGGCACGGTCGCCGCTGCTGCCG
>JAXDOA010000652.1:0-2703 GCA_034669125.1 Hyphomicrobiales bacterium | reverse complement strand
CGACACGATCAACCAGGTGTTGTGCTTGTCGTCGGCCGGAACGATGTACCAGGGCGATTCATGGGTGCTTGTCGCGCTCAGGCATTTTTCATAGGCGTCCATGTATTGCGGCCAGAAGGCCCTTTCCTCGATATCCGCCTGGCTGAACTTCCAGTTCTTCTCCGGCCGATCGATGCGTTGCAGGAAACGCCGCCGCTGTTCCTCCTTTGAGAGGTGTAGGAAGAACTTGATGACCCGGGTACCGTTGTCGTGCAGATGACGTTCCAAGCCAAGAATGGAACGATACCGGCTCTGCCAGACCTTCCTGTCGTCGGACGGCCGGTCCACCAGTCCCTCGTTGAAAAGCAGGTCCGGATGCACACGGACGATGATCACCTCCTCATAGTATGACCTGTTGAAGATCCCGATTCGCCCGCGCTCCGGTAAATGACGTGTCGTCCGCCAAAGAAAATCATGCTGCAGCTCCTCGCCGCTCGGGTGCTTGAAGCTGAACACCTGACAGCCCTGCGGATTGACCCCCGACATGACGTGCTTGGTCGCCCCGTCCTTTCCCGCCGCGTCCATTGCCTGGAAGATTATCAGCACCGCATGCCGATTGGAGGCGTAGAGCAGCTCCTGCTGCGCACTCAGCCGCCCGACATGATCATCCAGCATCTCGTGATAATCCGTCTTCGACCTGTACACCTTCGCCACGTTCGTCGGCCACTTGTCGAGATCGATCTCGATGCCCTCCTGAACGCGAAAATCCTTTGGATCGATCTTCATTGGATGTCCTTTGGGCCATTAGCTGGATGCCGTGTGACCGATGATCCCCGTGCGATCGGTCAATCGGTCCCAATCGAATACGCCGAACAACCCAAAGAACAGGATACAGCGAAGCCCGGCCGGATCGCCCCGGCGTGGAGCGTAGCCAGTCAGGCGAACTACTTAGCCGCAGTCTCAGCGACGAGCCTGCCCTGGAAGCGGGCACCGGCGCGTTCGTTTTCGGAAGGCTGGCGAAAGCCGCGCCCGCCTTGCCATTCAGCGCGCCGCGCAGCCACAGGCCTCTGTCTGGTCGAGGAAGCTCGCCATCTGCGACGCCATGTGGCCATAGCGCGTCGGCGTGCCGATAATGATGGCGTCATAGTTCTTCGGGTCGGTGACAGACGCCACCGGCGCAGCCTGCTCTAGCTTGAAGTAGGCAGCCCAGGCCACATCCTCGGGAGCTGCTTCCGGCACCTGCTTGACGTCCACCGTGGCGCCGGTCTCCCGCGCGCCGGCAGCCACGGCCTCCGCCATCTGCCCGATATTGCCATAGCTGGAATAATACAGCACGAGACCTTGGGCATTTTCGACTCCTGTTTGACTGCCACGTCAATTCCTTCGCCTGGGCTGGCGGCGTTGCGTATCCGGTGCGGTACTTGCAGCCGAAGCGCAGTCTGGCCGGAGCATAAGCCGTTCCCGGCAATTACGTTCTTAGTGCGCGTCGGCGAATGTGGGTTGCTCGGCGGTGGTCATCACTCTGTTCTGGTCGGATTTCACAGTCGTATCATCGTACTTCCGGTTTAGCTCAGGAGCCGAAGCGCCCGGATCAGCGCGGGCAGCGTGGACCGGTAATCACATGAGCGCAGCCATTGCTTGGACCTTGAGCTTACCGTTGGGCTTACCCTTCGGACACATCGCTTTTCTCTCATTCCGCGATCGGTCGAAGACGCACATATGACGGCCCTCTACTATGCCAATGGATCCTGGCAAACCTGCGCTATCGGTGCCTTGACGACCGTCAACTCCGGGGTACGTTCGCCAACCTCGCCCCAAAATGTCCATGCCTGGCTTGGAAGATTGTCTGGCGGCGCAGGCCCGTGCGCCTACTGGCGGGGTGCCGGGGAAAGTCTTCGAGCTGCAACGCTTCCTTGGGGGGCAAAGAAATGGACGTTTCAGTCGCACCGTCATCAGATTCACTGGCGCCACACTGGCGCTGTCGAGCATCGGCCTCCTCGGTTTCGGTGACGGCGTCACGGTGCTGGCGGTCTCGGTGCGTCCGTTCAAGCTGACGAGCACGACCGAGACGCGCAACACCTGCACCTATTGCTCCGTGAGATGCGGCATCCTGATCTATGGCCTAGGCGACCGGGCGATGAACGCCAGGTCCAGCCTCATTCATATCGAAAGCGACCCAGACCATCCGGCGAATCGTGGCACGCTTTGCCCGAAAGGCTCCGCATTGCTGGACCTCGTGCACGCGCCGACACGGCTCAGCTGCCCGATGCACCGCGAAGCCGGCACCAGCGCGTTCAAACGCGTTTCCTGGGATCGACGTAATCGTCTGGCTTCATGCCGCCCTGCTCGGCGTGACAGCTTGCCTGCGTGATCCCCGTACCGGAACAGCATGCACGGCAACGCGCCCCTGCGAGACGGAGCAGCACAGACAATCGGTGGCGGGCTTGCTGCGTCTCCCCCGCGTCCGGCGGCTCATCCTGGTCGCGGCGCTCATCCAGGGCCGCCACGCAATGCAGGTCAGGTTCGCTGTACTCCGCTGCACCGCGGCAGGCATTGGCGCAACGACGGCGGGCCTGCTGTGGGCTGAATCGGTGGCGGGCGAAGTCGCGGTTTTTCCTGCTCGGCCCATTCCCTCCTGCGCTGGCTCTGGCCAGCAACCGCCTCCGGTGTGAGCGCCTGAAGCCTATAAATGTTGTTCAAGTGGCAGCGAAATTGACGACCGTC
>JAXDOA010000651.1:0-3063 GCA_034669125.1 Hyphomicrobiales bacterium | reverse complement strand
GCTTTCTATAGAACTCACTTCTATTGAGCGAGCGGGATTTCCCGCCTTCGGGCAAGCTACACGCGATAAGCCCGGTTATCGCGCGTGGCATCATTTTTCTGGTTGCTATCGCTGCCCCGGCAGGCGAGTCTTCGCGGCATGGACACCACAGCGATGAATCGGGTACGGGCCGGGACGGGCGAGATCCTGCCGCCGACCCAGGACGAAGCCGCCGCCGCGGCCGTCCTGCCGGCCCTAACCCCGGCCGGCGCGGCTGCGCTGGCCACCGCCCGGGCGCTGGCGCAAAAAGCCACCGCCGCCGCCACACTGCGCGCCTACAAAGCCGACTGGACGCATTTTTCCCAATGGTGCGCCGCGCACGGGTTCATCCCGGTGCCGGCCGCCCCGGCAACGGTGGGCGCCTATCTCGCCAGCTTGGCGGAAACCCACGCCCCCACGACGATCCGCCGGCGGCTGTCGGCGTTAGGAAAGATGCACCGGTTCAATGATCTGGCGTGGAACCCGGCGCATCGTGACATCCAGGGCCCGCTGCAGGGCGCGCTCCGTCTGCACGGCCGCCCCGTGAAGAAGGCCGCGGCGCTGTCGCTCGCCATGCTGCGCCAGATCCTGCTTACCTGTGATCAAACCGCCCGCGGCCGGCGCGATCGCGCGCTGCTGCTGTTCGGCTTCGCCGGCGCGCTGCGCCGCTCCGAACTTGTCGCCCTGCATGTCGAGGACGTCGCCATCGTGCCCGGCGGGTTGCGGCTGCGCATCAAGCGGGGCAAGACAGACCAGGCCGGGCAGGGGGCGGAGATCGGGCTGCCGCGCGGCCGATACGTCGAAACGTGTCCGGTGCGGGCGTTCGCGGCCTGGCAGGCGGTCGCCAAACGCAAAGCCGGGCCGCTCTTTCGAAAAATCAGCACCGGGGATGGGATCGGCGCCGCCGCGCTGCATCCCGACGCGGTGCGCCACATTCTCGCCCGCCGCGTGCAGATGGCCGGGATCGCGGTCGAGGGGTTCGACCGGCTCAGCGCCCACGCGCTGCGCGTCGGCTTCATCACCGCAGCCTACGACAAAGGCGTGCGCGACGAAGACATCATGCGCCATACCCGCCATCGCGATCTGCGCACCATGCGCGGCTACGTCCAGCGCGCCGGCCTGGTGACGGAAAGCCCGGCCGGCCAGCTCGACCTGTGAGTTTTTTCCTATATCCCTGGGACACCGAACCGGCGCCCCAACCGGTGCCGGCCGTCACCGCGCCGGAACCCGATGGTGACGAAAACAAACCAAAACGACGGGGCCGCCGGCCGGCTGGCGTTCTGCGCGCGCGGATGCCGCGCGCCGCGGCGGCGGCGGACTGGCTGTTTCATCATCTGACGGTCAGTGGGCCGGCGGCGCCGTTAGAAAATTTCGCCGCGGCGGCGCGCGGGTCGGGGGTGACGCCATGGCAGCTCGATTTCGCCGCTATCGAGGAAGACGTTTTCGCCCGCGCGATCGCGCAGCCGGGCCGGCAGCGAACCCTGACCGTGGAAGGCTGCCGGATCCTGGCGCGGCAGTTTCGCGAACGGGTGGAGATGCGCCAGGCGCGCGCTTCTGAAATGGTTGGACACAGTTTTTTGTGCGCGTTCGACCTGCACGCGTTGTTGCCGGTACCGGGCCCGATCCTGCAGCTTGGACCAACCCATCCCGACGCGCTGGCCTGGCTGGCGGCGCACTGGGGCATCACCGACCGGCTACGCCAAGTAGTCGTCCGCGAACGGGCAACGACCGGGCGACGGCGGCCGCGTGGCCATGCGGTGATCGGCTACGGCTTCTTCACCGATGGCGAAACGCCGCACGCCGCGGTCGAACATTTCACAAAATGCTGGCCGGCGCTGCGGTTTTGGCTCGTGCCGCGGCCGGCGGACTGAGCCGCGCGGGGATGGACCAGCACGCAGCGACGCGGGCGGACGAACCGGATGCGGCGGGCATGGCCGAAACGGTGTCGGCGCAGGCGGTAGAAGACGGGCAAGCGGGAAGGGAAGGGGGGTCGCCCCATCTCACGCTGGACGGGTTCAGCGGGCCGCTGGAGACCCTGCTCACCCTGGCGCGCGCCCAAAAGATCGACCTGTCCGCGCTCTCGCTGACGGCCTTGCTCGACCAACTGACCGCCGCGCTGCAGCAGGCTGCGAAAAGAGTCCCGCTGGGGCAACAGGGCGATTGGGTGGTGATGGCGGCCTGGCTGGTGCAGCTGCGCACCGGGCTGCTGCTGCCGGCGGACGCCCCCGCCCAGCAGGACGCCGTGGCCGAGGCCGATCGGTTCCGCGGACGCCTGGTCGCACTGGAAGACATCCAGGCGCTGGCCGGTTGGCTGGAGCGCCGGCCGCAGCGCGGTCACGACGTGTTCGCGCGCGGCGCACCCGAGATCTTCGGCAATACGGTCGACGCGGGGCAGGCGGTCGACGTGGTGGAATTTCTCTGGGCCAGCCTGGCGCTGTTCGACGACGACACCGCGGTCGACACGACCGAAATCTACCGGGCCCGGCCGTTCGAGCTCTACCAGGTCGCCGAGGCCCGCACGCGCATCCTCCGGCTTCTGGCGGACGCGCCCGAAGGGGCGCCGCTGGAGCGGTTTGTGCCGGAGCCGGCGGGGGATCCGGACGGTGAGAGATGGCGGAAATTGCGGCTTCGGTCGGGATGGGCTTCGACGTTGATCGCCGGGTTGGAGTTGGCGAAGCAGGGCGCGGTGGTGCTGGGGCAGGGGGGCGATTTCGAGCCCATCCACGTCGCCCCGGCTTAAATCCGCGGCCCCGACCGCCGTGGCCTCAGCCGACGGGATCTGTCGCACCGCTAGCCGCAAGAGGGGTGCGCACGATGCCGGTGCCGGCACAGACGGGGCAGGCCACGCGCTTGCCGCCGACCACTTCGACACCGGGCTGGCCCGCGTGCAGGTAATAGACGTGGCGCTTGCCATGGCATTTCGGGCAGGCCTCCTCGGTGCCAGGCCACGCCAGGTTCGCCTGCCGCAGCGGCACGGTCGTCGACGCGGCATCGATCGATGTCCTCGAAGCGTGGCCAAGTACTGGCAGGGGGGCGCGCACTACA
>JAXDOA010000650.1:0-3920 GCA_034669125.1 Hyphomicrobiales bacterium | reverse complement strand
GATCGATCTGCGAGCCGTAGCCGTAGGTCAGGTTAAAGGTCACCGCGTCGCTGATCGCGTAACCGCCGCGGACCGCGAATCCTTCCATGTTCACGCGGCTGTCATACAGGTCGGAGTCCACCAGGTTCGGATCGACCGCGAATTGCTCGACGTGCTGATAGAAAGCCTCGAGCGACCAGTCGTGCTTCTGTTTAATTTTACCGATGCCGAGACCGATCTGATAGGCGTAGCGCTGATCGCCTTTGGTTGGATGGCCGGCCGCCCTGGCGCGCTCGTCGCCCTCCAGGTTCACGGCGAAATCAGCGAAGGCCCGCATCGGGATTTCGCCAAATTTCCAGCCGAACTCCGCCGGCATATCGAAGATCATCAGGCTATTTATGCCGGTCTGATTCGGCGAGACCGTCGCGGCGCCGACCCGGAAGTTCGGATCGCCGACGAAATGGACGTTAAAGGAGTCGCCGTTGCCGGTGTAATTGTAGAGCGTCGGCGCGAACTGGAAATAGATGTCTTTCGTGAAATTGAATTTCGCTCCGACCTGCCACGCCAGGAGAAGGGCGTCGGTGTTCGGGACCTTGTTGCCGCCAACGACCGACCGCGGCCCGACTGGATCTTCCGGGTTCGAATCGTCGTAGATGAACTGCGCGAAGTTCGCAAAGAGATCGATGGTCATCTTGGTCGGCTCTGACGTAACAGCAGCAACGCTCTTTCCATCCTTGCTGTAATCCGCCGCGGACGTGGTCTGTCCGCCGCCGAAGCTCAGGCTAAAGGTGTGTTTCCATTGCTCCGCGAGACCTTCCGGATTGATGTCCGCGTCCCAAAGCATCGAGGTGGTGACGAGCGGATTCTGCATCCGGCCAGCCGTGAGCGTGATGTCGCGGAATCCTTTGTAGCCCAGGTACGCCTGGCCCACGTTCAGGCCGTCGCTTCCTTTGGAGAACGGACCGCCGCTCGCTTCGTCGCCGATAGTGACATTGGTCGAGCGCGGATTCGAGCTCGTCTCGAGGCGCAGGCCGAAGAACCAATCGTCTGCGAGCGTGCCACGGAGGCCGAGCCGCAGACGATAGCGGGCGCGGTTGCGCTGCGTGTTTTCGCCAGCAGGCGTAATCCGGTCGGGCAGGCCCGCCTGGCCGGTGCGGACTTCGTAACGCATCCGCATATCACCATAGAGTTCGATCTCAGTGATCGGCGCCGACAGCTTCCATTTGCCGCCGGAAGTGCTCGCGACATCCTTCAACAACTCGCCGCGGACTTCTTCCGCTTCCTGGTCTGTGATGAGGCGTTTCTTTACGAGCAGGTCGAGCAGCGCTCCGGCGTCCTGGGCGCGCGCGGCGGCGCCACCAATGACGAGACTGAGAGCCACGGTGATTAACACGAAATAGTTCCGTAACATTTGTTCTCCTTGTTTCTGCGGTTTGGTTAAGGCCGGAGAGCGTTGGGCCCAGCGGCAATTGTCTGCACGCGCCGAAGCTAGAGAGCGATTGTTACGGACAGATGGCGGCCAGGTGACAGTTGCGTGAATTCGCAGTGCTTCTCTGTGTGGAAGAAGCCGGAAGATAAAGTGAACGCTCCCCTTCATCCGACATCTAACCACCGGCGGCTTAGGCGCCCAGCGTGGGCGCGCTTATCTGCAAAAACGCAAACTTGTGTCACCGACCCTCCGCATATTTGCTGCCGCCGTCGCGTTCGTCTCCGGAATTGCACAAGCCCAAACGGATGACCGTTCCGCAAAGCCGATTACGGGCACTCTACTTCTCGACCCAGCTCCGATTACGCTAACCGCCAGTTTAAGGAGACCTACCACTTCGCCAACGCTCGAACTCGCCACACGTTTCATTGGAGACCAGATCGACAAGAAACGGAATGCTGAGGCAGCAGAAGCTACGATCGATCGCCTCTGGAAGGCTTCATTTCTCGGCTTCATACCGATCAAGCCAGGCGGCCATCCCGGGACGATGAATTCGCCGGTTGAAAAGGATGATGATCCTTTCTTTACTCCCGCCTACCTTACAGTCGTAAGCCGACAGCTCGATCGCGAAGTGGCTGCTTCGGATAAGCGCGCCAAGTTCTTATTCGGATACTGAGAACAAATCCATGTTGCGATTCACATTCCTGGTTTTGGTGGCGCTGCTTTGTTTCGGCAGAGCTGTCCCCATTCGCGCCGACCAGGTGGATGAGATCATCAACACCCAAATGAAAAAGCGCGGCATTACCGGCCTAAGTCTCGCCATCATAGACGGCGGAACGATTGTTCGAGAACAAGGCTACGGATTCACCGACAAAGGTGAGAAGACACCAGTTACCGTTTCCACGCTTTTCCAGGCGGGCTCCGTCAGTAAGCCGGTCGCGGCGCTCGGGGCTCTCCATTTAGTGGACAGGGGACTGCTCTCGCTGGACGAAGATGTAAACACGAAGCTACGCACATGGACTGTGCCTCGGAATAAATTTACCGATGCGCACATCGTGACGCTGCGTCTGCTTCTAAGTCACTCGGCAGGAATGACGGTGCATGGATTTCCCGGTTACCGCGTTGGCGCACCTCTCCCGACGCTGATCCAAGTGTTAAACGGCGAGAAACCTGCCAACACGGCTGCGATTCGGGTAAACCAAATTCCGGGGAGTCAATGGAAGTATTCGGGCGGTGGCTACGTGGTCATGCAGCAGATGGTCCTCGATGTCACAGGCAAGCCTTTCCCACGATTCATGGATGAAACGGTGTTAAAGCCGCTCGGCATGTCTTCAAGCACTTACTCTCAGCCACTGCCAGAGGAGATGGCGCCTAAAGCCGCGAAAGGATACGGCGGCATCTTCGGCCAGTCAGTGAACGGGGGATGGCATATCTATCCAGAGATGGCGCCAGCGGGTCTCTGGACCACCGCCGGAGATCTTGCGCGCTTTGCCATTGGGATTCAGAACTCAGTTGCCGGCCATTCTAATCCGGTGATCTCCCAGTCATTGACCCGACAGATGTTGACCGTTGAACAGATGAACTACGGACTCGGCCTCGGTCTCAGAGGCAACGGACGGACCCTAAGGTTTGGACATGATGGAGCCAACGCAGGCTTCAACGCCGTGATGAGCGCTTACGCCTACGCGGGCAAAGGTGCCGTGGTCATGATCAACAAGAATGAGCACACTGACGCCATGAGCCAGATCTTCGGTTGCATCGCGGAGCAGTACCACTGGCCCGATTATGTCCCTCAAAAGAAATAGGGACGGATAACCCGCCATTATTCGCATTGATTTCTCCGCGGAAGGTGGCACGCGGTTCAAAACAGACACGCCACGTTGACATCGCTTCGGCCGCCGAATAGCCTTGCCGTCTCTTGCAGCTTCCCCCAAGTGCAACCGAAAGAAGATAACGTTCTCAAGCTTCTCGAAGATGCGGGCCTCGTGACCCGCGCGCAGATCGAGAGCGCGAGGTCCCGCTTGAATGGCGCTACCAACGCCGTCGATCTTCTGGTGAAAGAGGGCGTCGTTTCCGAAGCCGATGTCTCGCGCAGCCTGGCCGCGCAAGCCCACATGGATTGGGTGGATCTTTCCGTGAAGGTCATCCCGCCGGAAATCATCAACCAAATCCGCGCCGAAGATGCGCGCCGCTTCAAAGTCATACCAGTCGGCTTCGGCGAGAGCGGATTGATCGTCGCCGTGAGCGATCCGCTCGATATCGATACGATCGATAGCTTGAGCTTTTTGTTGCAGCGCGAGATCGAGCTCGTCTGCGCCAGCCCGGAAAACATCCGGCAGGCCTTGATCAAATATTACGGAACCGCGGATGAAGCTTCGAACGTGCTTGTCGAGCAAATCGGACACGAGGTTGATCTCGACGTCGAGATCATCGACGGCGGCGACCTCAGCGCGACCAACGAAGCGGACGCGCCCATCATCCGCATGGTTTCGTTGCTGCTCATCGAAGCGCATCG
>JAXDOA010000649.1:0-3597 GCA_034669125.1 Hyphomicrobiales bacterium | reverse complement strand
GCTCGACTGGAGGATTGAGAGACGAACCCGACAACAATAGCGACCTTGAGCGCCAGTGGAAGTGCGCTGCCTAAAAGAGGGCTACCCGCCACATGCCCGCCACGCTCTCAGGCAAACAGAATGAACAGCGCAAAAGCCGCAGGCATTGACTGTTCTCTGCATTCCCGTTGACATTGGGCAGTGCACTCGAAAGCTCTGCATTTCATTCCACACGCAGGCGCGCAAGGCCGGAGTGGCAGAGGCTGCTTTCGCACCTCAGAACCGCAGGTGCAACCCGACCTGCATCTGCCGCATGTTTGTTGCTACGTTCGTGACAACCCCCGAAACACCCGGGCCGGCATCTACCTGCCCGCTGGGGTTGGCCAGATTGGCCCTGTTGAACAGGTTGAAGGTTTCCCAGCGAAACTCGAGCTTTTTGCTTTCTGCGATCGTGAAAGTCTTGAACAGGGACCAGTTAGCAGTGAAGGAGTTTGGCCCGCGCAGAATATTTCTCCCGGCCGTTCCGAAGCGGTAAGGGCCTGGTACCGTGAATGCTGCCGGATTGTACCAGAGGTTCCGGCTTTGGCCTCCCGGAATGTCGTAAACACCTGTTCCCGAGGCCAGGTCAGGACGCAGCGTCACGTCTGCATTGATGGAAGCATTGTTGCTCAAAGTTGGCGAGAACGGGAGTCCGCTCATGTATTGGGTGATACCGGTGAATTCCCACCCGTTAATAATCTGAGCGGCTACTCCATGAACATTGGAAAGGTACGCGCGGCCGTTGCCGAACGGCAGGTCCAGAGTGTGGCCCACGGAAAAAACGTGAGTGCGATCCCAGTCCTCAACCGCGTGATTCAGGCGGAGCCCGAGCGCCGCACCCAAGCCGCCGGCAGTATCGATGGATTTCGAGAACGTATAATTCGCGAACAAAGTCACTCCGTGCGAATAACGCTTCGTTAGTTTTGTCTGCAGCGACTGATAGCTGTTACTCAGAGCGTCACTGCCGTCGCTGATTGACTGTGGAACCCCGAACTTGTTGAACAGTGGGCGGCGCGGGTTCAGTGGCCCCGGTCCTGGTGTCGCCTGATTGAGCGGAATGGACAGGCCTTCGTGACGTCCGGCATTGGCCACATAAGACACAGTCGCGGTGAGCGCCCCGGGAAACTCGTGTTCCACCGAGAAGTTCCAGGAATCCACATAGGGTATCTTCAGGTTCGCGGGCCGGTATGTGGCGCCTACGTTCGGCGGCAGTAAGAGGATTCCATTCGATGGGACCGTGGGAAATACAGCGGCGGGAGGACCCTGCGACAAGGTGAACACGGGCGCAAAGGGTGTCGCCTGGGGCGGCGTTTGGGTGATGGTGGTTGGATACACGGTCGCAATATCGTTGAAGTTAGCCCCGAAGATCTCTTCGAAGTAACTTCGTCCCCATCCCGTACGGATGACCGTCCGCGGCGAAAATGCATAGGCGATGCCCAGGCGCGGAGAGAGATTGCGCCACTGTGTCCGGACACCCGAGCCTTTGTCATTGTTGCCCACGCCCGCTACCAGAATCGAATTGATGGTCACGTCGTAGCGGCCGCCCTCACCGGCGCGCAATGTGTGATCCGGGAACCATGTATCCCAGCGCAACCCGTAACTTAACGTCAGCTTTTGCGTGGCGCGCCATGTGTCCTGCACGAAATAGAACATCGACCACTGCAGGTCTTCAGGACTTCCTCTTTGCGCGGATCGGGTAAAGGCGCTCGGCAAGCCAAGCAGAAACGCGGCGGGTCCAAGTCCCGAGCCGGTTACGGTCGCGTTGCCCGTAATGGAAGGGCTGAACGTAAACAGGCCATTTCTCGTAGAGTCGCTGGCGAGGCGGAGGTTCTGCGCGTAACGCACATCCTCACCCCACTTGATCGTGTGATTGCCGATGACCTTAGTCCAGTTATTCACGGCCTGATAAGTAAATTCACGTTCGGCCAAAGGACAGTTACACTGATTGTTGGCAAGTCCATAACCTTCCTGAAAACCTCCGCGGCCCGTGACATTGAATTCCGAGAGGCCCGATGTCTTTATGTCGCCGGGCATATTGATGCCTGGAATACCTGCCGTTTCGGAAGCATTGATTCCATAGTCGAGCGATTGCACATTGACGCGGTATCTGGTAAAGCCAAAGCGGAAGTCGGTGAGAAGAGTCGGGCTGATTACGCGATTGAAGCCCGCCACCAGGTTTTGGTTCAGAGCCGTCGCCAGTCCTGCGAAATTCAGGCCGCTCAGACCGGGACCGCCGGCAAGGCCGAACGCGGCCGGTGCCTGGTTGGAGAACTTCGAATAGGAGTAGCGGGAGAAGTACCGGAAGCGTTCCGAGATAACGTGATCGGCCCGGACGTCGAACTGGTTGGTGTCGAACTTCTGCGAGCCGGACCCGGTGTAATTGCTGTTGAAGGCGCCTGGAGCGCTGGCATTCGGCAGAGGAAGCAGACTCAGAACCTTGGTTGCCTGCGATGAAATCCGGCTTGGGGGAATCACGTTGCCAGTGAATTGCTGACGCCCCGTGCCGTCACTGCTGCCTGTATCTGGATCGAAGATGGGAGTACCCAGGGCGCTGAAATCCCCGTTTCGCTCGGCCTGCGTGGGTACGGTGGTCAGGATGGAGGAACCGGTGCGGCGGCGCGTCCCCTGGTAATCACCGAAGACGAAGAGTTTATCTTTCTTTATCGGAGCGCCCAACGATCCCCCGAACTGGTTCCACTTCAGAGGGGGAGCGCCATTGGGCTGGCTGAATGGATTACGTGCATTGAGCACATTGTTCTGCAGATATTCGAACAATGAACCGTGGTACTGATTAGTCCCCGATTTGGTCTCTACCTGGATGAGGGCTCCGCCCGCCTGCGAGAACTCCGCGTCGTAGTTTCCCGTTGTAAACTTCGCTTCCGAAACCGCATCGATCGACGGGTTCACGACTATAATGCCGAGTACCTTGTCGTTGTTATCCGCGCCGTCGATCATGAAACTATTGGCTCCGAACCGCTGGCCATTGGTATTGATCTGAAGTCCCTGCTGCGGATTTTCACTTGCGGCATGCTGGCCGGGTGCCAGTTGCGAGCCCGGCATGGCCAGTTGCAGGTATGTAAAGTTGCGGTTCACGATGGGCAGTTCGGCGATCTGTTTGTTTTCGAGAGCCACCGTGACCTCGGCACGGTCGGTCACGAGTGCGGGCGTCTCACCCGACACGGTGACTTGCTGGCTCACCTCACCCACTGTCAATGGAATATCCACTCGCCGCGACTGGCCGAGGCTGACAGTTACGTCTTGCTGTAGATAGCGCTGAAAACCGGCCGCCTGCACATTGATCGAAAAGCCGCCCGGCAGAAGCTGCGTCTGCTGATAATTCCCTGAGTCATTGCTGTCCGTGGTGTACACGGTGCCGCGTTCGGTGCTGGTGATGGTCACCCTGGCATTGGCGACTGCGCCACCGGAGGGATCTGTAATAGTTCCAAACAGGGTTCCCGAAGCTGCCTGGCCATAGAGTAAATGGCCTGCGGCGAAACTTAGCAGGAGCAATAAGCGTCCGAGCCGCCGGCATGAGGAAAGAGTGCTGGTGCAACCCGCGCATTTGATTCTTCGTGGAGT
>JAXDOA010000648.1:0-5491 GCA_034669125.1 Hyphomicrobiales bacterium | reverse complement strand
GTTCTGAGTGAGGACCTTGGGCGGTCAGCGACGCGGCAGTATTCTTTTTCGATCGAAGGTGTGTTACTTCAGTGCGCGAATGCCCGTCAAAGACAACAACAGCGGCCCATTCGGGAGCCCTTGCATTTGGACCGCGTTATGCGTCAAAAGTGGCGGTCGCAGTTGCGACTGCCGGATGCTGGCCGACTCCTCATTGTTTCTAATCCCGGTGAGGGCATTCCGGACTCTGAACCTCCGGGCTCCTGATCATTGTTGCAGGCCTCAGATCGTCCAGCGTTCTGAAATCTGGAGCTCTCAGCGCCATAGACCGACTGATTGACTCAACCCACGACACTCAAGCGGAAGCGGGATCTCTTTCACAGCGTGTCAGTGATACGGAACTCGATCGCCGTCGAGCGGCAATAGGTGGAATGAACCAGCATAACCCCGGTCTTAAGCAGGCTGGGCAGTCGCTTCTAACCAGGTTCCTTGATGCGGTTGAGCAGGTGCTCGAGCGCAGGATAAGCACTGCTTGATTTGGGTGAGCGGACGCGCGTCGAGCCTGTCAATGGAAATCGTTCTGAGCAGGCTACCCTGAGCGGATCACGGGTAAGTTGCAGGTCCGAACACGAGCACGCCTGGAGTGATTTGATCCGGATTTTGCCGGTTCCGTTGCACTGAAACTGCGCCTCTGAAAGTCAATGGTTCATCACATCCGGCAGAGCAGCGTCAACTGCATTCCTGCCTCGCTCCGGGCAGCCTTCGAACAGCGGTGGGGACATAGCGCTCGGCAGTGAATCAGGGATAAGCCGGCACAGATGCTCAGACTTTGCCCGCGCGTCGAGCAGACCATCCCGCACGAATTCGACAAGATCCCAGAACTGGCGCAACGTCAGCGGCCGGGAATTGGCAAGCAGCGGGTCCAGATCCAACAACAGGGGCACCGGGCTGGTCGGGCGGATGAGATCACGTGCGACACCAGCCAACGCCGGACTGTAGAGCCTCGCCGAAACGGCCGGATTCAAGTGATGGGCAATCGCGTGTTCTAGCTGCGTGAAAGAACCGTCATGAAAGAAGGCTGGCTGGAGCGCAACGTTGCGCAGCGGCGAGGTGCGGAACTTGTAGCGGTCCTCCGGGCGATTCGAGATCTGTTCGGCGCCATAATCTTCGTTCTGCCGCGGGCCATCGAAGATGACATTGCCTTTCCCCACTCCGAACTCCGGGGCAAGCTGTGGTACGCCGATTCGCCGATTGGTGAAATCGCTGAACATCTCGTTGGAGTTGCCGGACACGGCATGGCACGTCACGCAGCGGGCCTCTCCGAAGAAGAGGAGCGCGCCTCGCTTCTGGCCATCCGTCATGGCTCCGCGCTCGCCGCGTGCAAGGCGATCGATCGGAGCGTTGGCGAAGACTAGCGTGAACTGGAATTCCGCCAAGGCCAGTCCCACCATGGAAAAATCGATGGGCTGGCCTCTTGCCACACTCGGAAAGCTGCGTGCAACGAGCCTGCGATAGGGCGCGGAATCATTCAGGCGACGGAGTACCACCTGCCGGATCGGCTCGTTTCGCGACCCGCTCGCGTCCGGCGGCGGTACCGCGGTACCAAGACCATCATCGAACGGGTCGAACTGGGCTCCGAGTGTACGTCGGGTTCCTGTGAATCCGGCAGCCTCCGTCAGTTCGGTGGGAGGCAACTGTCCCTGGGCCGCCAAGAGGTGCCTGATGACGGGATCGTGAGGAGGGAAGCGGGTGGTACCCTCCGGCGGCGGGAAGAGGAAGCCCTGGGCATTATCGAACGGGTCGCCCGACGGGACAAAAAATCTTCCGTTCCACATCAGCTTCGGAAAGAAGGCGTCGTTGATAAGCATAGGGGTCCGTCGCTGGTTCCGAGGCCCCGACCGGTGCGGCCCCACGACATTGTTGTTCTGGACACCGATCGCGATCGACTGCGTGTCGCCGAAGCCCGCCTCGGGCGCGTGGCATCCGGCGCAGGAGTTGTCCGAATGCAGGTTAAGGATCTTGTCGAAGAACAGAAGGCGGCCCAAATCGGCCAGCGTGCGGTCGATCGGGCGGCCAAGGCGCGACTCCAGCTGCAACCCGGCCGAACCGCTGAACCGTGCCGCTTGTAGAACCAGGGCCAACTCGTGGTCCAGGGCGCCGTCGGCTGCAATAGCCACGCTGCCGCTCCACAACAGGGCAACCCAGGCAATCGTTTTCATATATTGGCCTCAGATCGGGTCACATGAGATGTTCGGGCCGAAAACGCCGCCCTGGTCGGTAAGGGTCCCGTCCGCGTTGAAACGGGCTTTGAAATGGGCGTTCGTGGTGTAGGCGGTCCCGCCATCGACCGGGATCAGTTGGAAGACGTCCGTCCCGTGGACGTCGTACGGCGGACGCGGACCGGGAAACAGGAACGGCGACGTCTTAATAAACCCGCTGCCGCTGTCGACATAAAGGTTCTGGGTGTAGAAAAAGATGTAGTGGCGGTTGTTCTTGTCGGTGGCGGTGCCGCTCACTTCGTCGTTGGTCTTGTAATTAAAGGTGCCGTCGTCATTGCGCGCCAGAGAAATAGTCGTTCGGCCATTACCGGAACCGGTCAGGTCGCCGTTGAGCAACGGGCAAACCGCACGGGTTAGCGTCCATTGAACAGGCCGAAGGATGACCTGCTGCAGCAGGATAGGCGATCCGTTTCCATTGTTGTTCTTGTCGTTATCCGTGTGCGCTTGGCTCGCCGCGGAGCGAACCGGCCCGCCGGCTTTCTCGAAAAGCTTGGCGAGACGATCAGCATCATCCGAGACAGACCGATTGGATTCGGAGTTCTGCCCGAACGCGACTGCCGAGAGTGCAGCCAGAAGAATGTATTTCATGGTTTCTTGTTTCCTTTCTGTCGGGACCGTCTTGCGCTTGAGTCATCGGTAGCTCTGGGGTCCCAGCGTCCAGCTTGCTCGAAAGCTGTGGCGGTCCTGAACAAACGAGGAAAAAACTCGGAAAAGGTGGGGAAATCGGGGGCGGGAACACTGTGTTATACTTTCTTCCCAGACTTGCGAGCGTTTCTTCGGCAGTAAGGAGGGCCGCGAGTGTGAATCTGCAGGATTCGGCACAACGGGGTAGGAGCTACTCGTTTCTCGACTTTACGCTGGACGCCGCCTCTCAACGCTTGCTTCGCGGGGCTGCCGAAGTCAAGCTCCGCCCTAAGTCTTTTCAGGTGATGCTGTACTTGGTCGAAAACGCCGGCCGTCTGGTTACGCGCGAAGAACTCCTGCAGGCGGTGTGGCGCGAGGTGGCGGTTACCGACGAATCCCTCACCAAGTGCGTCGCCGACATCCGAAAGGCCCTGACCGACGATTCCCAGGAGATCGTCCGCACGATGACCCGCCGCGGATTTCTCTTCCAAGCAGAAGTCCGCCTCATCTATCCCCCGCACATTCATCCTCGGCCGGCACACAACGAAACGCCGGCAAGTGTGGAATTCCCGCACCCGGCGCCCGGCGCTATAGCGGAACGCAATCCGTCGCCCGCTCAGCCCGGCCTTTCGCCGCGAAAGCCGCTGAACCGCATAGCGGTAGCTGGCGCCGCCGTGTTGGCCGCCGCCGCAGCCGGCCTACTAACGAGCCGGCTGGACCGTCCGCGCAGATCCGAACCGGTCTATACACAGATCACGAACTTCCCAGACTCGGCCGTGGCGGCTGCCTTGTCGCCGGACGGTCGAATGCTCGCCTTCATCCGGGGTGAGGAGTTTTTTCTTAGTCCGGATCAGATCTACATAAAGGTGCTCCCAAATGGCGAACCGGTGCAGGTGACACACGATTCCAGGGCGAAATATGCCCCCGCCTTCTCGCCCGATGGTTCGCTGCTCGCTTACACGCTGGTCGCGGGGCGTTCGCGAGAGCAGTGGGCAACCTACAGTGTTTCGACCCTCGGCGGCGAGCCGCGCCTGTTGCTGCCAAATGCCTCCGGGCTGACCTGGATCGATAGCCGCCGTGTGCTATTTTCGGAAATCAAGTCTGGCTTCCACATGGGGATTGTGACCGCGACCGTTGCCCGTGCAGAGTCGCGCGATGTCTACTGGCCCGCCCACGAGCGCAGCATGGCGCATTTCTCCTACGCCTCGCCCGATCGCAAATGGGCCCTGGTGGTCGAGATGAACCCTGAATGGCAGCCCTGCCGCGTGGCTGCCCTCGATGGCAGCTCCCCCGGGCGCTTGGTGGGCCCCAAAGGGAAGTGCACTTCAGCGGGCTGGTCGCCTGACGGGAAATGGATGTATCTCGGGGTGCAGGTCAGCGGCAGCCACCATTTGTGGCGCCAGCGTTTCCCCGATGGGCAACCTGAACCCCTCACTTCTGGTCCGACCGAAGAGGAGGGAGTGGCTGTGGCTCCCGACGGCCGGTCTCTCATCACATCCATCGGTACGCGGCAGAGCGCCGTTTGGCTTCACGAGAACAGCGGAGAGCGCCGGATCTCCTCGGAAGGCTTCGCAGTGGGCAGACACGAAGGGTTCGCGGCCGCGCCCGTGTTCTCTCCTGACGCTAAAAGTATCTACTATCTGCAGCGCCTCGAATCGCCGGAATCCGCGAGCGTACTCTGGCGGTCGGATCTCGAGTCAGGAAGAAACACGGAAATTCTGCCCGGGTTTGCGATCCACGAATTCGACATTTCGAGCGACGGCAACGAAGTCGTGTTTTCGACGAGGGCAGTGGAAGGGAAAGCGCAGATTTGGCTGGCGCCGCTCGACCGTAGCCGGCCGCCAAGAATGGTCGACTCTTCCATGGGGTCGAAGGCCTCGCCTCATTTTGGTCCAAGAGGCACGGTTCTGTTCCTCAATTCGGAAGGTAACGCGAATTACCTGTTCCGCATGGATCGTGACGGTTCCAACTGTGCCAAGGTGGTTCCCTATCCGATCGCGACTTTGCGAAACATCTCTCCCGACCGGCGGTGGATCGTGACTCTTGCCCCCGCGCCCGCCGACACAGGCGTGGCCATGACGATCGCGGTTCCGACCAGCGGCGGCACTGCGCGTCGAATCTGCGGCGCCTGCGTCGCCAAATGGGCTCCGGACGGGAAGTTTTTCTATGTGTCGGTCCGGTCACCCTCGCAGAAGGACCGCGGCAAGTCCGTCGCGATTCCCGTTCCGCCGGGAGACACGCTGCCGGTGCTTCCGGATAAAGGAATCCTGTCTTTGGCGGACGGAATGGCTCTCCCGGGCGCGCGGCTGGTTGACGAAGCGGACATCACACCGGGGCCCGATCCTTTCACTTTCGCTTATGTCAAGACGTCGGTGCACCGAAACCTCTTCCGCATCCCGCTACCGTAAAGACGGTGCTCCCCGGACGGATTCTCTAGGGACCTCCCAGAAGTAGTTCGATTCCTTTTAGCTCACTCCGGCCTTGGGCTTACGGATAGAACGGGCTCATCACAGTAAGAGCCGCAAGATGACTCTTACCCACGAAGAGTTCCTGCGACGTTTCTTACAGCACGTCCTGCCGAAGGGCTTCCCGCGGATTCGCTACTTCGG
>JAXDOA010000647.1:0-5193 GCA_034669125.1 Hyphomicrobiales bacterium | reverse complement strand
CCTGCGCTTGGCTTGATCAGCTTTCCACGAAAAGAGGTACAGGGTACTCGACAAAAGGGCGTTCAGTCTCATGGATATAAGCGGCGTCCCAGAAGCTACGTTGCGACACCCTGCGATCAGTTCGCTTTTGCCGGCAGCCCGCTCGGCTCGGCTATATCCAGCTGGCTTCGGCGAGGGTGTTCCGCCTCTCACTCCCGATGCGGTTCCTGTCCCGAGATTGTTTGAGATCTTGGATCGCGCCCTGGCCAAGCCGGCCGTCTGGCTGCAGGGGCCGCCAGGGTCTGGAAAGACGACGCTGGTCACCGGCTACCACAAGGCGCGCGGCACACATCCCATCTGGTGCCGGCTCAATCCTGACGACAACAAGCCTTCGACCCTTTTGCATTCCCTAACGACCGCCATTGCGAGAGGCCGGCGCGACCCAACGCTCGATTTCGCCGCGCGAGGGGCTGAAACGCTGAGCGACGCCAAGGCGCTCAGCCGCCGATTGTTCCGTAAGTTCTTCACTTCCATCGACCCGCCGCCGCTCGTGCTCGATGATTACCACGAAATCGAGCCCGGCTCGGACGCGCAGGTCTGCCTGGCGGAGGCCCTGAAACAGATCACCGCTGGCGCGAGCGTGTTCGTCATCAGCCGGATGCCGCCGCCGGATCATTTGGCTCGACTTCGCATCAACGGCATCATCCAGCTCGTCGGACCGTCGGTCCTGCGCCTGCAGGTCGCCGAGGCGGAAGCTTTCGCGCGACATCGTTCCCTGGACATAGAAGCTGCCCAGATTGATCGTCTTGTCGCGCGCACGCATGGGTGGGCGGCGGGGCTGACGCTCATCATGGACGAGGTCAAAACCGCTGGATCATCTGTCGATGCCGCTGCCAACGATGCGAGCGAAGTTCTGAATGGATACTTCGCGAGCGAGATCTTCGAAAATTTGAGCGAGTCAGTTCGGTCCTTGTTGCTGAAACTGTCGTTTCTGCCGTCGGTGCCGTCCAGCTCGGCTGTCGTGCTCACTGAGGACCCGGCGGCGGAGGTTGTTTTGAAAACGCTTGCACGGCAGCACTATTTCGTCGAGTCCGACGGCCACTCAGAGCCGGTCTACCGGTTCCATCCGCTTTTCCATGACTTCCTGAGCGCGCGGGCTCGCACGACGTTTGATGCGGACGAAGTTTCGCTATTGCAGGTGCGTGCGGCCCAGGCCCTGGAAGCGTGCGGGGAAATTGAGGCCGCCGTATCGATCCTGTACGAATGCGAGGGCTGGGACGATCTCGCCCGAATCATCCTGCTGAACTCCACGAGCCTCAACGAGGACGGGCGCAACGGGCTGCTTGCCTCCTGGATCGACAAGCTCCCGAACGATTTGATCACTGCCGATGGATGGCTGACCTTCTGGGCCGCGACCGCGAGAGCAGCGTTCCCGCCGCGTGCGAGCCGACCCATGTTCGCTCAGGCGCTGATGCACTTCGAGCGGAGCGGAGACATACGAGGCGTCTTTCTCGCGTGGGCCGGCCTCGCCGACGCGATTAATCAGGATATGTTCGCCGATCAGTCCGAGCTCGACGGCGATATCCAACAGCTTCGCGCGTTGTTCCGACGCTACCAATCCTTCCCGTCAGACGAGATCGGGTTTCGTGTCGCGCTCATGATGTTCGTAGCACTGGGACGGCGCAGCAGCGACAGGGCAGAAGCCGCGGCCTGGCGCGAGCGCGCCGAAGGCGCAGCGACCGCTCTCGGCCGATCTGAATTGTTAGATGTTATCCGCTGTTTTCAGATCACGTTCCACCTAGATGACGGCGAGTTTTTGCTCGCCCGGCAGATATTGGAAGTGCTGCCCTCACCTGAGAGCCTAGACAGCGCACCAGGCCTGCAGGAAGCCGCCTATGTTGCTAAAGCCTACGCGCAGGTCTCCTGTCAGGAGCCTGGACTCTGCGCTGAGACGGCGGAGAGGGCTATAGCTCTTTCGGAAAGATCGGGCCTATCACTCTGGACACCCTTGCTGACAAGCTTCGCCGCGACCGAGGCAATCCAGTGTCGTGACGCGGCTCAGGCCAGAGCTTGGCTGCGACGCGCCGCGCAGCTTTCGTATCAGCGCACCGGCAAGCGCGACGCGGACCATCTCGGCGCCCCCTACCACGTAGCCGCCTGCAACCTGGCGCTGCTCGAAGGTGAGGTTTTTGCCGCTGTGGCATACGGTCGGAACGCTGTCGAGGTTGCGCGGCGTTGCGGCTGGCTGAGCTATGAAGGCTTGGCGCGACTTTCCCTGAGTCAGGCGCTCGACAATGCCGGGGAGCTTGACGCCGCCGACGAGCAGGTTGCGTTGGCTCAGGTCGTGCTGGATGGCAGTTCGACAGCGGCGCTGGAGTTCGGAATCAGGCTGCTTAAAGCGGATTATCTGCTTCAGCGCGGACGGCGTGCGGAAGGCTGCAGCCTCCTCGCGCAGGCCATGGCTCACGGCGAGCGGACTGGGGCGCGCAGAACATTGCTGACGCCGTTGCGGACGAGCCGCCTTCTCGCCTTTGCCTTATCGGAGGCCATCGTGCCCGAGTACGCCCTTCTGCTCGTGCGGGTCGGCGGACTGGCTCCGCCCCGCCAGCGGGTCGAACAATGGCCTTGGCTGCTCAAAATCAAAGCGTTTGGCGGTTTCGAGATTTCGATTGATGGCGAGCCGCTCGTTTTTCCGCGCAAGGCCCCGCGGCAGCTCCTCCGTCTCCTGAAGGCAATAGTCGTTTTCGGCAGCAACGACGTTCACATCCCGCGCATTATCGATACCATTTGGCCGGAGGAAGAGGGCGACGCCGGTAATAGGTCCTTCGATGTCGCGATCCACCGGCTTCGGAAAATGATCGGCGACACTCGGTCCATCCTCGTGCGCAACGGACGCGTCAGCCTCAATCCGGATCTCGCCTGGATCGATGTGTTAGAATTTGAAAAGGGGATAACGGCGCCCAACGCCGGGGTGCGCGAGGAGGCCCTGCGCCTCTACACGGGCGCGCTCCTGGAAGGCCACGATGATTTACCCTGGGTCGAGCCGCGCCGTCAGCAGCTCCAGCGCTTGTATGCGCGCGCGCTGCATTTGTCTTGCAAGGAGCGGAGAGATTTGCCCTCGGTTGAGAAGGTGCTGGGACGATGCGCGGAGCTAAAAACGCATTCCGAAGAAGACGATGATTTTTGCGCGCCGAGATCTGGCAGTCCCTCTCCCTGCTGAGAGCACGCAGCCTACAGCGAGCGTGAGCACAGAGCACTGCAGTTGACCGTTTAGAGCGATCGGGGCATCCAATTTAGCTTCCGCCCCACAGCTTGGATTGCAATGCGATTAGATTAGAAACCGTTTCGCCAGAGTGTTTCGTGATCCAGGATCACGAAACACTCTCGGGCTGTTGTGAGCGGCCCCATATGGAACGCTCAATCATCGCCGCCGTCGTCCGATCCACTGGCGTCCCCGTCGCTATCCGCATCATCGTTGCCGCTGTCCGTGTCGTCGTCGCTATCGTCGTCATCGCTGGTGTCGGGCTCATCCGCCGTGGCGTCGTCCAGCTGAGCCCCTCGGTTGATGGTTTTGCCTGTGCTTCGGTCGATATTGATGATACGCGTGCCGCCCCCGCCGCCGCGCCGAGGTGAGACGAAAACGGGGCGGCGTCGTCCCAGCCCGCCAAGCACCGCGCCCGCTGTGATTCCCGCTACCAGGGCTGCGGCGCTGCTGCCGCGGCGTACTCGCGCCGGGCGGCCACGCACGATTACCACGCGTTGCGCGGCGCGCACGTGGCCTCGTCCATCTACGAATATCCGCTGGACCTTTGCGGTAGCCTCCTCAACCATCGTGAAGATTATCAACAAGGCCATAAGGACGCGTAATATGCGGCTCACCATTGGTACCTCCTGACGTGAACTTCAGTTGTTCTCCAGAGACGATCGCTTTTTGACGAGCGGCTGATCACGACGATCGCTCTGCTTCGGCTGCTAAATGACATTTGGTCGCCTGCGGGCTTCGGCCGGACTCGGGGGAGCGAGCGCCGGTGCCGCCCTGGTAACGCCACGAAGTCGTACGTCCGGGCGTGCGCAACCAGCGCCAGGGAGTCTTTGTTCGTGACCACGGATCACGAAAGACTCTCTGGCTGTTGTCCTATGTTGGCTTGCGCGGAACCGGCGTACGGAAAACGCTTTCAGCTGCCGAGCAGGGTTTTGACGCAGTTGGCGTGGCCGATATTGCCGACGAGGCAGAACTGCACGATTCCAGTCTGCTCATCGATCTGCCAGAATCCGGACGACGACGCGCCGCTATTGATCGGGGCGACGAGGGCGCGCTTCGTGGTGATTGACGGGCCGGTCATGAAGTTGCCGTTGAACGGAACGGCGTCGCACTTGAGCTGGATGCCGGAGCCAGCGTCCTTTGCGGTGCACGAGTAGGTCTTGGACTGGGTAGGCTCCAAGACCACAGCGCCGAAGGTGCCGTCGTTGCTCGGGAACGACGCGAACAGCCGGTAGTCAGCGTGCGCAATCGACGGGACGGCGGCGAAGAGCGTCAGAGCAATCCATTTAGCGTTCTTGAGCATTAACGTCGGTCCTCTCTTCCACAACACAGACGTGAGCTCCTGCCTCCGTCTGCTCGACTGGGTTTGTAGCGAAAATCACCTTACGGATTCGGTACCGATAGGCGAGCGAGCGGGATTCCAACGACATGGCGTGCCGAAATCGGAGGCGAGAAGCTGGCTCATGTGCGCAGCACCCTCGACAAAGTCGACTACGGGAGGGTCAATCAGCCGGCAGAACTCTCTCCGCGGGCGCACACATCGTCCTCTGTGCAGTCAATCCTCAGGTGGAGTGTGCCGCTTATCGCTTACCGACGTGGTGTAACCGGGCTGCCTTGCCTGGATCGAGCAGGGCCTTGATCTGGATAGGCGCTCTAATTCACCGTCGTGATGTTCGCTCGAACGCTTGCATCGGGCGGCGCTTCCAGGCAATGCGGAGGTATCGCAACGATAGCCACCCGGCCGATGGCACGCAGGAGCGTATCCGCCTGCAGCTCGTTGCTCGCGCTGCGGTGGATCTTCAGGACAAGGCCTGGCCCGTCGGTCTGGTCAGCGGTCCCTAGAGGACGACGGGCTAAGAACCGGTCGCGCTCCGCCTTGTCGACGATTTCTTCGGCGACCTGTCGACGAACCTGCAAAAGGTCCGCTTCGCTGGCTGCCACGCGCTGCACGG
>JAXDOA010000646.1:0-2570 GCA_034669125.1 Hyphomicrobiales bacterium | reverse complement strand
GTGGACGAGAAGGCATTCCTCGCCGCACTTCCGCAGCAGGCACTGAACGCCTTCGCGGACCAGTGCGCCCCGGCGAACCCGCGGATGCCGATGACCGCCGACATGGAGCAGCTCATGAAGGACGCCTATTACGGGTGAGCAGGGGGACCAAAGGCCCACCGTGTCAGGCCGCTCGGCCGCCGCGGTGGGCCTTCGTTAAGGCAAGACTGAAGCCAACGCACATCCGCCCGTCGCGTGGAAGGACTTGACGATGACAACCGAATTGCACGAGAGGCAGCGAGCAGCCGGAGACGCATGGCGCGGCTATGCGGGGATCCGTTGGCGCGAGCACATCGACGTGCGCGATTTCATCCAGCACAACTACAAGCCCTATACGGACGATGCCACGTTCCTCGCCGGCCCGACGGATCGTACGACGCGGCTCTGGCGCCGGCTCGGCCCGCTCTTCGTTGCCGAGCGCAAGAAGGGCATCTTCGACGCCGACACGGACAACCCGTCGACGATCACCTCGCACTCCGCGGGCTACATCGACCGGTTCGACGAGATCATCGTCGGCCTGCAGACCGATGCGCCGCTCAAGCGCGCGATCATGCCCAACGGTGGGCTGCGGATGGTGGAGCAGGGCCTTGCTGCCTATGGGTACACGCTCGACCCGCAGGTGCGCGACATCTTCACCAAGTACCGCAAGACGCACAACGCCGGTGTCTTCGACGCGTACACCCACGACATCCGCGCCGCGCGGCGGTCGCACATCATCACCGGCCTGCCGGACGCCTACGGCCGCGGCCGCATCATCGGCGACTACCGCCGCGTCGCGCTCTACGGGGTCGACCACCTGATCGAAGCGAAGAAGGCCGACCGCGCGCGCATCGACCACGCGCCGTTCAGCGAGTCCATCGTGCGTGACCGCGAAGAGATCGCGGAGCAGATCCGCGCTCTGAACCAGCTCACGGAGATGGCCGCCACCTATGGCTTCGACATCTCCGGCCCCGCCGGCGACGCCCGCGAAGCCGTTCAGTGGCTGTACTTCGCCTACCTGGGATCGGTGAAGGAGCAGAACGGCGCGGCGATGTCACTGGGCCGCACCGCGACGTTCCTCGACGTGTATCTCGAGCGCGACCTCGCGGCAGGCACCATCACCGAGTCCGAGGCGCAGGAGCTGATCGACGACCTGGTCATCAAGCTGCGCATCGTGCGCTTCCTGCGCACCCCCGAGTACGACGCGCTGTTCTCCGGCGACCCGACGTGGGTGACGGAATCCCTCGGCGGCATCGGCGTCGACGGGCGGCCGCTCGTCACGAAGACCAGCTTCCGGTTCCTGCAGACGTTGTACAACCTCGGACCGGCGCCGGAGCCGAACCTCACGGTGCTCTGGTCCCCGTCGTTGCCTGAAGGCTGGAAGCGCTTCTGCGCGCAGGTGTCCCTCGACACGAGCGCGCTGCAGTACGAGAACGACGACCTGCTCCGCCCGCGCTACGGCGACGACACGGCGATCGCCTGCTGCGTGTCAGCGATGGCCGTCGGCAAGCAGATGCAGTTCTTCGGCGCGCGAGTCAACCTCGCAAAGGCGTTGCTGTATGCGCTCAACGGCGGTCGTGACGAGATGACCGGCGAACAGGTCATGCCGGCGCGTGAACCGATCACGAGCAAGACCCTCGAGTTCGATGAAGTCTGGGAGGCGCTCGACAGCACGCTGGACTGGCTGGCGGCCACCTACGTCGAGGCACTCAACGTCATCCACTACATGCACGACAAGTATGCGTACGAGCGCCTCGAACTCGCGCTCCACGACTACCCGGTCGAGCGCTTCCTGGCAACGGGAATCGCCGGTCTCTCGGTCGCTGCCGACAGCCTGTCAGCCATGCTCTACGCCAGCGTGCGCCCCGTGCGTGACGAGACCGGCCTCATCGTCGACTACGAGGTCGAGGGCGAATGGCCCGCGTACGGCAACAACGACGACCGCCCTGATGGCATCGCCGTCCGTCTCGTCCAGACGTTCATGGACAAGATCCGCCAGCAGAAGACGTACCGCGATTCGCAGGCGACCTTGTCGGTGCTGACGATCACCTCGAACGTCGTGTACGGCAAGCACACCGGCAACACGCCGGACGGCAGGCGCGCGGGTGCGCCGTTCGCACCAGGCGCCAACCCGATGAACGGTCGTGACGTACACGGGCTCGTCGCCGCTGCCCTGTCGGTGGCCAAGATTCCGTACGACGACGCGCGGGACGGCATCTCCCTGACGGAGACTGTCGTGCCGTCCGGGCTCGGGCGCTCCCCCGAGGAGCGCGTGACGAACCTCGCCGCCGTCATCGACGGGTTCACCGACGCCGGTGGGTTCCACATGAACGTCAACGTGCTGGACCGCGCGACGCTGGAAGACGCCATGGCACGACCGGAGCTCTACCCCGACCTCACGATCCGGGTGTCCGGGTATGCCGTGCACTTCGTACGACTGACTCCCGAGCAGCAACGCGACGTCGTCAGCCGGACGTTCCACGGAGCGATGTGACACTCGTGTTTGCGCACCAACCCCGTTGCGCTGCGGATACGGCAACAGCCGATCAGCG
>JAXDOA010000645.1:0-2733 GCA_034669125.1 Hyphomicrobiales bacterium | reverse complement strand
GGAAGCTGCCCGGCATCATCAGGGCGACCTTGTGGTCATCGGACGGGTCAGGCTGCACGAGTTTGCGGGGCAGCTTCGAACCGACGTTTACTCCATCATTCGTGACTCGCCTTGCCCTGTGCTGAGGTTGTGATGACGAGCGGGTACGCGGGCGTGATCGTCAGGAAGACTGCTGTTAACCTGAATGGGCATGACGGCCCGGCTTCCCTCGGACGCACTCGACACCCTCTTTCAGGTCTCCGCCGACGCCATTATCGGGGTGGATGCGGGCGGTCTGGTGGACGCATGGAACCCTGCCGCCGAACGGTTGTTTGGCTGGACAGTGGAAGAGGCGATGGGATCCCCGGCGCCGGAAGGTGTACTGACTCAACTGGAAGGCCGCCCCCAGGAGACGCAGGCGCGGGCGCGCACCGGCAGCACGCTGGAATTGGGGATACGCGTGTCATCACGCGCCTCTGGCGGGTGGCTTATTGTGGCCGTTGACCGGAGTTCGCTGGTGCAGAGGGAACGCGCCGCGGCCGAGAGGCTCCGCAACGAGGCGCGGTTTCGCGAACTGCTGGAGGCTGCGCCCGACGCGATTCTCGAGGTGGACCAGACGGGGAAAATCGTCCTGTTGAACCGCGTGGCAGAAGAGCTGTTTGGCTATTCGCGCGAAGAGATGTCAGGAATGAACGTGGATGCGCTGCTGCCGGATGCAATGCGCGCGGCGCACACCAAACACCGCGCCAGTTACTGGCAGAATCCGACGACCCGCCCCATGGGGGGCAAACTGGTGCTTTCAGCGCGACATCGCAACGGGTCCGATATACCTGTCGAGATCAGTCTGAGCCCGGTGAAGACGGACGATGGGTTCCGGGTGACGGCGATCATTCGGGACGTGACGGAGCGCCGCGTGGCTGAGGAGAAGATCCGCGCAGCCAATCTGGAACTGGAGAAGCGGAACCGGGAGATCCAGAGGGCGGACCAGCTCAAGACCGAGTTTCTCGCAAGCATGAGCCACGAACTGCGGACGCCGCTACACACCATAATCGGCTTCACGGAACTGCTGGCGGAGGAACTGGAAGGTCCCCTGAATGAGAAACAGAAACGGTTTGTGTCGCATGTGCACAAAGACTCGATACATCTGCTGGAACTGATCAACGACGTTCTGGATCTGAGCAGGATTGAAGCCGGCCGAATGGATCTGGACATCCGGAGCGTGGAAGCCGCCGAGGTGGTGAGCGAGACGCTGGATGGGGTGATGCCGGCCGCAAATGCAAAGAACCTGCGACTTGAAAACCGGATCGCGGGATCGTTCGCGGTACTTGCGGACCGGGTGCGGCTGCGCGAGATTTTCATTAATCTGCTGAGCAATGCGGTCAAGTTCACAGCGAGCGGCGGGATTTCCGTTGACGCGCGGATGGAGGGGCGGACAACGGTTCGCTTCAGCGTGCGCGACACCGGAATTGGGATTGCGCCGGAGGATCAGTCCGTGATCTTCGATAAGTTCCGGCAGGTGGCCAGCACGACACGGGGTGTAAGAGAGGGCACGGGCCTGGGGCTGTCGATCGTGAAACATCTGGTGGAAATGCACGGCGGCAGGGTGGAACTGGAGAGCGAGCTGGGCGCAGGCAGTTGTTTCAGCTTCACATTTCCGGCGGACCCGGCGCGGGCGAATGCCGTACCTGTCGTACTGATCGTGGAAGATGAACCGGCGGCGCGAGAGTTGATCGCAGGCTATCTGAACCCGCTGGGTATCGCGACGGAGTTCGCCCGGAGCGCTGCAACCGCCGCCGCGTTTGCCAGAGAGTTGCGGCCCGATGCAATCACGCTGGACCTGCTGATGCCGGGCCGATCGGGATGGCGTGTTCTGAGTGAACTGCGCTCGATGCCGGAGACCAGTGCCACGCCGGTTTTCGTGATGTCCGTGCTGGATCGCGACGCCGAAGCGATGGGGCTGGGGGCGACCGACTACCTGCAGAAGCCGGTGAATCGAGAGACGCTGCTGCGGGCGTTACGGGAGCATGTTCCGGCCATGCGGGCAGCCCTGAACAGATGATCACGCCCGCGGAAGTGACCATCGTCGTCATTGACGACAATGAGGGCAGCCTGGAGCTGATTTCTTCGGCGCTGGCCCGCGAAGGCGTGCGGATTGTGACCGCATTGGATCCGGAAGACGGCATTGAGGCAGTCTTTCGCGAGCATCCGCAGATTGTTCTGACGGATCTGGTGATGCCGGGGTTGAGCGGGCTGGAGGTGCTGGATCGCATTGTGGAATTCGATCCGGCGATTGACGTAATTCTCATGACCGCGCACTATACGAGCGAATCCGCCGTGGACGCGATTCGGCGCGGGGCAGCGGACTACCTGAACAAGCCAATCCCGATAGCCGCGCTGCGCGAGAGGATCTCGAAGCTGGTGGCGGAAGCGCGGCTGCGGCAAAAGGCTGCCGCGCTCGAATCCAGTTTGGGAGACAGCGGGCGGTTCGAAGGCATGGTGGGGCGTGGGCCCGCCATGTGGGAGATGTTCTCGCGTATCCGCAGAGTCGCGCCGCATTTCCGGACGGTGATGGTGACCGGCCAGACCGGAACGGGCAAGGAACTGGCGGCGCGGGCGATCCACAACCTGAGCCCGGTGCGGAACGGGCGATTCGTGGTGATCAATTGTTCGGCGGTGGTGGAGACGCTGTTCGAGAGCGAGTTGTTCGGGCATGCGCGAGGCGCTTTCACCGGCGCTGTGCAGGACAAGATGGGG
>JAXDOA010000644.1:0-2915 GCA_034669125.1 Hyphomicrobiales bacterium | reverse complement strand
GTGAGCGCGGGCTCGGTAGCAACGAGAGCAGAGACCTGCGATAACGGGGATGGCCATCCCACAGGAGCAAAAGAGGGTTTTCTGCCGGGAAAGCCGTCGTACGCGCCCATTACCAAAGTACAAGGCGGGAGCAAGGCGCACGGGGGCTGCAGCCATGAAATCAGTATAAGGTGATTTTCTGCAAACAATGAAGAGATTCCGATCGATAGCGGTTTGCGTCGGCATCGAAACCGCTTATTCCCACGACCTCCGACAGGAAGCGACGGCCATCACATCGTTCAATGTGAATCACCAGGTTCACCAGATCGCCAATTTCCGCCTGAATGACGTGATACGGCATATCAACATCAGCGCGGAGTGTGAGAGTGGCGAGTCGTGACAGTGCCTGCCGGCTTGAGTTCGCATGAACGGTGCAGATCGATCCCGCGTGTCCGGTATTCAGGGCATCGAGCAGGTCGAATGCCTCTCCGCCCCGAACCTCCCCAATGATCAGCCGGTCCGGCCGGTGCCGGAGAGTGGCTTTCACTAGATCCCGGATGGTCACCGCAGGCACCGTCACCTTGCCCGTTACATCGCGCTGCTCTTTGCGCGCTTCAAACCGGAAGACGTTCGGGTGATCAATCTTCAGCTCCATGGTGTCCTCGATCACGGCAAGACGGTCGGTCTCTGGAATACAGTCAATCAGAGCTTTGGCAAATGTGGTCTTGCCGGTGTCCGTGCCGCCGCTGACCAGAATAGTCTGCCGGTCACGGACCGCCTGTGCGAGCAGCTCCGCAACCGCGTTGGGTAGCGCGCCGGCCTCGACCAGCTGGGCAAGACTGAACCACTGAGGCCGGAACTTCCGAATAGTCAGCGTGACTCCGCCTGGCGAACAGGGCGGGAAAGCCGCTGCCACCCGTGATCCGTCCGGCAGCCGGGCGTCAAGCAGAGGCTTGGTTTCGCTGATGTCCTCACCGAGTGACCGGGCGATGCGCTTCACTGCTGTGGACAAATACTTGGGCTCAATTGTCGCCTCGACGGGCTGCATGTGCCCGTTCCGCTGGATAAAGACGGACTGGTCTCCGTTGACCATGATTTCGGAAACCGAGGGGTCGGTAATCAGATGCGCGATCGGCTGCAGAAAGGGGAGAATGGTTTCGAGCGACATGGTCAGATTCCCACGGCGTAGCTGCGGATCTGCTCAGGTGCGAGCGCTGTCGCGTTTTGATGACTGCGATTGAGCGCAGCGCCGAGATTTTCGGCATTGTCCGTAAAGACCTGGGCATCATAACGTGGCCGTGAAGCCGCCACATAGGCGAGCGTCTGGTCGACCAGGGCGCGGGTGCGGCTGTCGGAGGTGTCCACATGAATGAGGACCTGATCAACGGTTGTGCCCTGTGAAGAGTGGGACGTCATCGCATAGGCGTAATCGACATGTTTATTCTGATTCAGATTCCACCCCACCGTGCGCTCCGAGGAGTCGAGTGCCACCCGGATATTGCCGTGCTTATCGAGGTACGTGATGGTGCCGAGGTCCCGCGTGCTGATCGCTTTGTCCCTCCAGGGAGCCGTGAACTGCACCCGGTCTCCTTCCGCAAACGACCGCAGTTCCGGTTCATAAATCGACA
Source organism: Hyphomicrobiales bacterium (assembly GCA_034669125.1). GTDB lineage: Bacteria > Pseudomonadota > Alphaproteobacteria > Rhizobiales > Xanthobacteraceae > PALSA-894. Next base: position 1,308 of record JAXDOA010000644.1, on the reverse strand, counting down.
CGCCTTTCAGCCGCACCGGGTCGTAAGTAATGGTCTTCCCGTCGCCTCGCTTCACGGTAATCTGGTTTGCTTCGTCGTCCACATTGATCACCGTCGCGTAACTTTTTGCCTCCACGCCCAGAGGCTCGCTGCCGCGGAGATAGCGCACCGAATCGCCGATCCGGTACGAGGTGGCGACGCCGCGGTCTTCGCCCGTGATCTCCTGCCGGTTGATCAGGATGCGAACCTGGCAGGCATCGGGCGCCAGCTGACCGTTTTCCCGCAGTTGCCCGCGGATCGCGGCATTGAGTTCCTGCCTTGATTTGTTATCCGGCGAGATCACGAGCGTGCCTTCCGGTTTGGCCGCGTACGCCCGCGCAATCGCCTCAAATCTCTCCTCGCGGCGTTCGACGGCATGGACCCGGTTTTGGGAACGGAGCAGCTCCACCCCTTCAAGAGTTTTACCTGCCGCCATCGCCTCAACCACCTGCCTGAGAGCCTCGTCCTTCTGCCGAACGATCCTGTCCAGTCGCGCCACATTCATGCCGGCATCCTGCAGCTCTTCAAAGATGCGACCCGCTTCCACCGACTGATGCTGCCGGGTGTCGCCGACCAGCAGAACGCGGTCCCCTGCCCCGAGCGTCCCGAGAAAATCCCGCATCTGTTTGCCGGACGCCAGACTCGATTCATCCATGAAAAACAATTTCGGACGGGCATCTTCGGAGTTCGTTTCCCGGCCCCGGGTCAGGTAGGCCTGTAGGGTTTCGGAGTCGATGCCGGCCTCTTTTAGTCCCTTCGCGGCCCGGGAGGTGGGACCGAGTCCCAGAGTCCGGTAACCCTGCTCTTCCGCCAGCTCGCGGAGCGCGCTGAGCGCGGTTGTTTTCCCGGTACCGGCGCCGCCCTGGATTCCGAAGATCTGATCTTTGCTGTGCAGCGCATCATGTACCAGGCGCCGCTGATCCTCATTCAGCCGGTCACCATACCGCCCCATAATGGTCGTGTAACCGACCGGGGCTGTACTCCTGCTTCGGCTCTGCCCGGCACGCACGGTTTCGATAGTCTGCCGCTCGATATCGACCAGCTCCGGCGTGGTGTAGCGGGCCGCCGGTGCATGGGGCCGGATGTGCCTCACCTCCGTAAATCTGCCTTCTCCTTTTTGCCGGGAAAGCTCCTGCTCGATGTCCTCCAGACGGGCCTTGCCCCGCGTATGCCGGACCGCGTCGCGAATCACTTCAAAGTGCTCAAACACCGCACTGCGTTCCGAGAGCCGGTCCCGCGCAAACGTCACCGCCGCCTGTGCTTTCTGCTGCGCCTTTTCCGGTGACACGG
>JAXDOA010000643.1:0-2668 GCA_034669125.1 Hyphomicrobiales bacterium | reverse complement strand
CCCGACTATGTCAACGTCTTGCCCGGCAAAGACGGTCTCAGCACAGGCGATAATTGGATGCAGCGTCAGCGCACGAGGTCCTACGTCCCCGACGATTACGCAGACCGTCGGCTCATAATGTATGATGATCTGTTCCGGGATTGGGAGCGCTTATTGAAGGTTCAGATCGGTGGAAAAGACGACCCGCACGAGTCGCCCGGCGGTTCACCGGATGCGGAGAGATGAGTCTGGCCGACGCGCGAAGCCACATGCACCGGTCAAGGCCGCGTGTACCGCAAGCACATCTGCTCCAAAGCATGGGTGGGCACCACCTGTTCGTTACGGACGGCAGTCGGTTGTTCGATCTGGATGAACGCAGCCTGGGTTTCTACGACTCTGCGCTTGCGATAGGTGACGTTGCCGGGGCGCAGGCGCTTCTTGAAGAGTCTGGTCTTGTTGGTAGGCCCTTCATCGATGGCACATCGTTGTCGCCACCCCCAATCCGGGCCATCTCCTTAGCAGTCGCGCAGAAATGCAACCTCGGATGTTCTTATTGTTATGCCAAACAGGGCGATTTCGGCGGTTCGGCGAAGAACATGAGTCTCGCCGACGCGCGTAGCGCGATAGATCTGCTTCTCGCGGACGCTGAAGCCGGGATGCGGTATAATCTGGCGTTTCTCGGCGGAGAGCCACTCGTCAATCGCAACGTACTTCGTGCCGCAACGTACTACGCTCGAGCTTGCGCCCTTCCCAAAGGAGCTGAGGTCAATTTCTCGATCACGACCAACGGTACCCTGGTTACGGAGGATGATGGGGACTTTTTTGAGGAATTTGGATTCGCGGTAACGATCAGTGTTGATGGTTTGCGGAATGCGCATGACGCCCAGCGCTCCTACAAAGGCGGCCGAGGAAGTTACGATGAAGTGATGCGACGCGTTCGTCCGCTCTTGTCTGCGCAGCGGCGTATGCAGGTTTCTGCCCGCGTGACCGTTACACCCCGTAACCTCGATCTTCACGAAACACTCGACGCGTTTATTGGAATGGGCTTCCACAGCGTTGGGTTTTCGCCGATGTTGAGCGCGCCTTCAGGCGTCGGTGAAATGCAGGCCGAGGACCTGGAAGTGATGCTTGGGGAGATGATCGCGTGCGGACGCGAATTCGAACGCCAGGTGCGGATGGGCAAGCGCTATCCCTTCGCTAACATGGTCAATGCGCTTAGCGAGATAGAACGCGGCACGCATCGGCCGTATCCCTGCGGTGCGGGCGCAGGTTACTTGGGCGCCTCTGCCGATGGCACGCTCGCCTCGTGCCACCGCTTTGTTGGCGACGAGGTGGGCGCGATGGGTTCGCTCAGCTCGGGAATAGACCGGGTCCGCCAGGCCGAGTGGCTTTCGGCCCGTCATGTCGATCGGCAGGAGCCCTGCCGCTCCTGCTGGGCGCGTTATCTCTGCGGCGGTGGTTGCCATCACGAGGTTATTCATCGCGGGCGGCCGGCTTGTGATTACGTACGAGGCTGGTTGCATTATTGCTTAGAAGCGTATCTGCGGCTTTCCTCCAAGCCTACAAACGCCGTCTAGGCGTGATGAAGCCGCATGGCTGAAGTCTGTGTCATCGGAGCAGGACCTGCCGGCTGCACTTTTGCGGCGCGTATGGCACAACTCGGACATAACGTGCATCTTGTCGAGCAAGCCGTTTTCCCGCGCCCTCGCATTGGAGAGTCGTTCACACCGGGTGTGATGCCTCTGCTCGCGGCGGCCCGATTGCTGACGCACATGGAGCCTCGAAGCTTTTCGAGAGTGCGTTCCATTGATGTCAAATGGGAAGGCAATTGGCGGGTCCGCGAGGATGAACGCGAACAAGGGCTGCTTGTTGATCGTGGTCTTTTTGACCAGAGCTTGTTAGCAGCCGCCAAAGCCGTGGGTGTACACGTATACCAGCCCGCACGGATTTTCCGTCGCGAGCGGCACGGTACGCGATGGATCCTGGGGATCAGCTCCCGTGACAGCACCGCCGAATTGGAGGTGGATTTCCTTGCAGATGCCGGGGGCCGCCGTCGCTCGTCTTCTCTGGCGCAGAAACAGACGGGACCTTGCACTATTGCGCTTCATCGCTACTGGCGAGGCGCGAAGCTGCCGAAGACGCCACGGATCGAGGCGGCGCAGGAGGCCTGGTATTGGGGCGTGCCGCTGCCGGATGGAGCCTATAACACCATCATTTTTCTCGATCGCGAATGCTGGCGCTCGACACCGGGCTTCTCGCTGTCCGCTCGGTTTGAGCAATGGCTTGACCGTTCCAGTCTCATGCACGAGTGCATGGAGGGTCAGCCAGTTGGGCGTGTCTGTGCAATCGATGCAACGCCGTATCTGGCGCGAGATCTTGTGACGCGACAGTCCATTCGTGTGGGAGATTCCGCCCTAGCGATTGATCCGCTTTCATCAAGCGGTGTTCAAAAGGCGGTTCAGAGCGCACTTTCTGGCGCGGTTGTCGCGAATACCTTGCTGCGAAGGCCTGAACGAACGGAGCTAGCGCTGCTGTTCTACCAGGCGCAACTCGGGGAAGCATCCGAACGCCATCGAGATTGGGCGATTGGTCACTATAGGCTCGCGTCGATATCACCCGAGACGCGCTTCTGGTCGAGGCGCTCGTTTTCAGGGGTTGCGACACAAGAGGCAGCGCCCCCGGATGCGAG
>JAXDOA010000642.1:0-2914 GCA_034669125.1 Hyphomicrobiales bacterium | reverse complement strand
TTCCACATCAGGCCCGCTGACCCTATATTGCAAAGGCCAATCTCCTGGGAGGCCTATCGACAACGGATATATCCGCACCACCGCAGCTGGAAGCCGTTCGTTCAGTGCAGCTTCAAGACGGGTGCGGAGCCGCTCACGGGCTTCAAAGCTCTTGGCCACGATCAACACTTGCCCAAAGAACTCGTTCGTGAGTTGTACGTTAAATGAAAGGTAGAAACGCATCGCGCCACGACCGGAATACGTGCTCCAACGCTCTATGTCTTCGTCGCTGCGCAAAAGCTCGTCGACTTGCGCGGTAGCTAAGTCGGTCGCGTAGATCGACGAGCCTTCCGGCAATTTCAAATCCACCAGGAGTTCGGGCCGGTCGGACGGAGGGAAGAATTGTTGTGGAACCAATTGCAACCCGTAAACCGAGATGCCGAACAGTGCGATTGTGCTTGCGATCGTAAACCAGCGCCAGCGCATCGCGTAAGCAAGCACGGTGCGAAAAATTACGTTGCCGCGGCTTGGCTTCTCAGAGTGCTTCTTGAGGTTACTGGAGAGAACGGCCGCGCCAATCAATGGAGCAAAGAGAACCGCCACGAACCATGATGTAATAAGCGCAATCGACACCACCGCGAAAAGTGAGAATGTATATTCTCCAGCATCGCTCTGAGCGAAGCCAATTGGCACGAACCCGCAGATCGTCACCAGCGTTCCGGTCAGCATTGGAAAGGCTGTTGTCTTATAAGCGTAGGTTGCCGCAGACGTCTTGTTATCGCCGGCTTCAAGACGACTGACCATGGTCTCGGTCGTGATCATCGCGTCGTCGACCAGCAGACCAAGCGAAATTATAAGGGCACCCAGCGACACCCTCTGGAAATCTATTCCCGTTGCATACATGACCGCGAAAACGACCGCCAATACGATTGGTATAGAGAAGGCAACAACGGCTCCAGCCCGGAAGCCCAGGCTCAGAAAGCTGACGGCAAGCACAATTGCGACGGCTTCCCACAATGCCTCTAGAAATTCGTTGACGGCATGCTTCACCATTAAAGGCTGATCCGCCACGGGTTTCACCTCAATGCCTGTTGGCAGATCAGCAACGATTTGCGACATCGCGCCCTGGATGTTGTTCCCCAACGTTAGGATGTTGCCGCCGGCGCGCATCGCAACCGAAAGACCGATCGCTGCCCGGCCATTGACGCGAAACAGCGGCTGAGGTGGATCCGCATATCCGCGCTTGACCGTCGCAATATCGGTGAGGCGGATCATCTTCCCATTTACCGCGAAGTTGACCTCCCGGATATTTTCCTCCGACTCGAAAGCACCCGTAGTGCGAATGAGAAGCTTGTCGTCCTTGGTCTCCACCACGCCTGGCGGCGTGATGGCGTTTTGGGCTTGCAGCGCTTTGATCAGCGAGGAGGGATCAATACTAAGCGCGGATAGCTGCTCGACGGAAAATTCAATAAAAATGCGCTCCTCTTGCTCCCCGACCGTTTCGATCTTGCTGACGTCAGGAATCTGCAGCAGTTGTGATCTGACCCGATCAACGTAGTCCCGGAGTTCACGAAAGCTGAATCGATCCGTGGAGAATGCATAAACAATGCCGAAGGTGTCGCCGAATTCGTCGTTTAGCCCAGGCCCAATAGCACCTTGCGGAAGGTCCAAACGTATGTCGTCAACTTTCTTTCGAACCTGGTTCCAAAGTTCCGGAATGATGCGATGCGCTGCTTGCTGTACTGTGACAAGCAGCGTCGACTTTCCACCAGTGGTGTAGCTCCGAATGTTATCCAGGTGAGGGACTTCCTGGAGCTTGCGCTCAAGGCGGTCCGTTAATTGCTCCAGTGTTTCGGTCACAGTAGCGCCAGGCCAAAGCGCCTGTACAATCATCGTCTTTAGTCTATAAGGCGGGTCTTCGCTGCGGCCGATCCGAAAAAAAGACCATATACCCGCTGCAATGATCAAAAGAATCAAATACGTAACAAAAGAGCGATGCGCCAGCGTCCATCCGGACAGATTAAACCGTTCGTTCATGAAGCAGACCGGAGCAGTCGAACCTTCTGTCGGGGCACGAGTGCATGCACTCCGGCAGTGACGACGATTTCACCGTCTTCAAGGCCCCTCGATACCGCGATCGAGCTCGCATCGTAGCGGAGTACCTCGACAGATCGCAAATCGACGGTCTGATGTTGCGGATCCACGACCCAAACCGCGGGTCTGCCGTCAGTTTCGTTCAGCGCGGTGCCCGGAAGGACGAACGCGTTGTCCGAATGCAGCCTCATGCGGCTCCTGACACTAGCCCCCGGCTGCATGGTAGGCGGCGGATTTTCGAGGCTAACCTTCATCGTAAGCATGCGAGCTGCCGCGTCTGCCTGCGCAACTACCTCGCGGACGCGTCCGGTTACACGCACCGAGGGGTCTTCGGCTAACCACACTTCCACTCTCGGGTTTTCAGGTGCCGCACGCATCATCTGAGCAGGTACATCGAAAGTCGCATCACGCCCGTTTGCTACGCCTCTCAGCGTCACGGTCTCGGCGATCACGCGCCGCTGAACCGTGATCGTCGCGACTGCACGAACCTGAGGCGGCGGCGGCACCTGTTCCTTGCAACCGCATAGAAGCAGCAGGGCGCATAATGCTGCCACCGCGCTGCGGCCGGATTTGGTGCTGGGCGCACGGCTGGGACCATGCGGTCCATGCAAATCGTACATTTCACCGCCTCCTTCCATCCGGCTTTGAGAATCTTGCCCGCTTCGGCTGAATTGGCAAGCACTCTTACGAAGGGCACGGACAACTAGCCCTCCGGCATATTCAGGCCGAAGCACTCAATGCAACGTTGCGCAAATACCGAAATGATCCGAGATGCTTTTTTCTGGAAGAATATCGTGGCCGAATAGGGTGACCGACTGCACACGCGTCGATAGTTTCTTAC
>JAXDOA010000641.1:0-6236 GCA_034669125.1 Hyphomicrobiales bacterium | reverse complement strand
ATGGGATACTCCGGGAACACTCGAAAAATTCCCGCTGCCGCCCGGGGAATAAATGTCCCTCGTGAAAGTCCTAAATGTTCTTTAAGAAAATCTTGTTTGTTTGTCATCGCATCCGCAGGGTTGTCCGCACTACTCTCCCCGGCATCCGCCGTAAGGCAAGCTGGTCCAGGGACGCCCATTCTCGCCGGCGCTCATGTCGTTTCGGTCATAGAGAGGAGTTGTCGGAACTGCCATAGTTAAATACGGAATGGCCGCTTTACAGCAGGAGTCTTCCTTCTCCCGACTACGAGTGGACCCGAACCGGCTACACCCGCCAGAGCCATCACGAACTCCAGCAATGCCTGTGAATGCGCGGCAAGGAGATATCTGCGCCGAATAAGCGCCGAATGGATGGCATGGCGAATTGCTCGGGCGGCTATTTCAAACCTCCTGATTTGCTGCTGAACTGGCGCATACTGAGATTCAACTGGAGCCGGCGAAATGATTCAAGGTAGTGGATAGTCCATTCCGCCGTAGTTAAGCCTGTCGCCACGACATAGTCGACCGGGCGCTCTTTGAACACGAACCGCAGCGTAGGCGGCGAAGCATTGATTTGCAAAAGCGTGATAAAGCTTGGCGAGACCTGGTAAACCGGAGAACATGCCTTATTGGAGCTCACGTAGTCCGGGTCCTCCGGCCTGATGACAAAGTCACCCCAAAGCGGAATGATCGTGGTGAAGCTGCCGTCTTCCAGACACTGGCTTCGGACCATGTCGTAAAACTGGTCCGGTGTTATCCTGCCGGCCGTTGGCGAACTCTGTTCGTCAAAGGTGAGCGTGAATTCCCAACGCGCAATATATTCCGGACCCGGCCGGCTTTGGGTCGTACACGACCCACTCACGGCGCCCGCCGGTGTGTGCCCTGCAAAAGAACAGGAGTACAATTCCGTCGGGTCATCCGCCGCGAACAGCAGCTGCAGGGGATAAAGCAGTAACATTGCCAGCATCACACAGGATCGCGGACAAACATGTTCCACGTTACAACTCAGTCCCGTCGCGCTGGGCCGATTCATATCCCGTCCCGCCATTTTGCTCACCTCAGACGTTAATACGCTTTCAATCGCGACAATATTCCCGGAGCTATTACGCTGTGACGCCGAAGGGCGTCGCTACCGGTCTCCCGACACTTACCGACAACAGCGCGGCCGGATAGTCGGTGAACGTCACCGGCTTCCGTTCGGTCACGTCGCCCGCATCCGGAGCCCGGGGTGTGTCTCGCGTGCACATCAATTCGTCGGCCGATTAGCGCCTAAAGCAGGCGGTACGTTTCCATCCCCGGCCGCCGCGCTTGGCTGTGATCTGTCACACTGAGCCGGGAATATCATGCACCCCGGAGTTGTCTGGAAGGGGGAAGGCAGTTGCCAAGGCCTGGCAGGCGCATGGCGCCAGCATTCAGGTGTATGCATGCCACATTTGTTACGCGAAAGATTCGAAGGGCGGTCCCTCGTCACGGCAGAATGCCGGCATAACGAGGGGTCAATCAACCCTCTGACGCGGTTGCGGCACCTGACGTGGAGCAAATGTGTATGCGGGCCTCAAATCCAGGGAAACTGCTACCTAAAGTCTGGAGCATACATCGTGAAAAATAAGAGTATTTCTGTTGTTCCATTCGAGAGCAACCCCACCGAATCCGCGCGAGAAGTTCTTGATTCTACCTGGGGTCGCCTCATCCGAAGACGAAAGTTCCTGCAGGGCGTCGGCCTGGGAACCGCTGCGGCGGGTACCGGCACACTGTTCGCGGAAGACGGTAACAGGCTTAGCAGAGGCGATGTTGCCCTCCTGCGGCTTGCTGCCGCGATTGAACTGATCGAAGCCGATCTATGGCAACAATACAACGAACTTGGCGGCGCCGTGGACCACAGTGATCAACCAAATGCCGGAAATACAGCCTATATTGCCGCGCTGAAGAATCTCGATGGCGATATGCCGCAGTACATTTCGGATAACACCGATGACGAGATCAGCCACGCAGCCTTCCTGAACGCTTATTTGATTTCCAAGAGCGAGCAGCCGGTTAACCTGGATGCGTTTCGAACCTTGTCACCGACGAAGGCAACCGGCGCCAACCAGAACCTCAAACGCCTCACAAACCTTCAGGCGCTCAATGTGGACACGAGCTGGTATTTCCGGTACCGCAGTACCCAGAACCCCGATCTGGGCGCGATCTTCCCCCAATTGTTGAACATTACAAATCAACCGGCTATCCCCTTGAATGATACAGAAACACCGCCAGGAATGTCGCTCGGCCTATTCCAGCCACCGATCACCGACCCCGCGGCGCGGCGAATGCAGGCCATCGCCAATACGGCGGGATTTCACTTTGCCTTCATTGAGCAAGGGGGCTCAAGCCTCTATCCGGTGCTGGCTCTGAAGGCAACCGGTCTGGAGGTGCTGCGAATCCTGCTGAGCATCGGCGGAGTTGAGATAGATCACTTCTCGCTTTGGCACGACAAGGGAGGCAATGCGATCGCGCAACCACTCGCCGGCCCGGACGGACTCAAGGATCCGAAAACCGGTCTCACATTTCCGGACTTTAATAACCCTGCCAACCAGCACAACAGCAACCTCTCCGCCTCAGATCGAGCCGCAGGGAGTCAGATGTTCCAGACTAATCTGATTCTGCCGGAGCCGTGCCACTTTTTTAGCACGAATCTGCCGCCGGTCTCGATCATCCGGCCCACCTTGACCCAGAATGGAGGGGCGGTCGCGACTATCCAATCGTTCGCTTCCGATAATCTCTTCGCCGGTCAATCGCGGGAATTCCTCGAGGTGTTGGTGGAGTTAGCGGTTGCGGCTGACGCCGCACATCGCGGGGACATGGACTGAAATAACCCGTCGCTGAGCCGGTCCGCCTTCAGCCAAGCGGCTCCGTTCCGCTGGAGAGGCTTCTGCCTCTGATGCGCCGAACAACCGGAAATGCGAATGCTTCAGCAGGTTACACACCCAAGACGGTTGCGGGGTGTCGTACCGGCAGTGTTGCAACGCTGCAAATGAGAGTCGCGAGAGAGGTTGTGTTGTACCGATATCGCACTTGCCGGCACTGGCAAGCGGCGGCCAGCCTCTCCGCTGCACTTGAACTCATGAATAGCCTTTGGAGCGGACGGGTTTCCGCCTACATTGATCACTCGCGGCCGAGGTGAGCGGATGAGCGCAACGCCTTCTGAAAAAAGCGTCTTGGCAGCAGCGTGAGCATCGCGCCGCCGGAGCGGGTCCGTTTGCCCGAAGCCCCTATATCCGTTTCATCCACCCGCCATGAACGGTTGGTGATCCGCAACTCGGGTCGGCAGCGGCGGTGCAGTTCCGGCTCGTAGCGCTGAGCCGAGTGCCAGATCGTAGCCTGATCCATGGGCAGATTTCCGCTCGGACATAGCCTCCTTCAGATCGCGCAACCTGAGCCCAGAACGCAGATACCAGCGTACGCAGACGACGATGATTTGGCCCTCTAATGTCGTCCATTGAACGGTGCCGATGGGTACCGTGGCATGGTCCTGTCAGCCCCACTGCATACCGATTGCCACAAATGCCGTTATCGGATCCAACCGCGAGGTAAGAGCCGGTTACTTCCGCCCGTAACCTACCTCGGGAGCGTCTGCCTCAGTACTGCTGGCACCGTCAAAAGCCTGCGCTGCCGCCATCAAATTCTCCGGTCTACCGATTCAGACCCATGCGGCGCAGCAGGTCCTGGAACCGCGGGTCCGAGCGCAGAGGGTCGAAGCAGGGGCGCAGGAGAACCGACGGGTTAAATCGCTCCTCGTAGGCCTTCTCTAACCACGTCATCGCATGATCTTTCTCACCCAGACCTACATAGATCAAGGCAATCTCTGAAGCATTTGAAAAACCATTATTCAACCGATTCTTCAGGTCCCTGAGTATTTCAAGAGCTGCATGTCTCCTGCCTGACAAGGCATAAGCATAAGCAAGATTTGACCTGAATGTCTTATTACCGCCGGACAAACCAATCGCTTTTTGGAGTTCCGCAGTCCCTTCGTTATACATACGCTTTTGCACGAAGGCCTGGCCCAGTTGATAATGCGTGACGGCGAAGCGAGGGTCCATTTCCATCGTTTTTCGGCTTTGTTGTATCGACTCGTCATAGCGACGAGTGATAAGAAGGACGTCGGCCATATCTGCGCTGATGATCAGGGAGAGGGGATCCAGGCTTTCCGCTTTTCTCATCTCTGTGATGACTTCGCTGTTCCTCCCCAGCAAGATCAGATGCCAGCTATACCATTGATGAGCTGTGGCGTAGCTCGGGCTAAGCTCAACGGCTCGCCTGTACTCCCTCTCCGCCGCCGCCCAATCCCAGTCGAAGAGGTCCAGGACAAATGCGAGAGACGTGTGAGCTTCGCCGAGGGTGTTATCGAGCTTTAGGGCTTTGGTCGCCGCTGCCTTCGCTTTCGGGAAGGCCTCCGCCGGAGGTAGAACACCGTACTCCCAATCTCCCATCAATGCATAGGAGTCGGCTAAGCCGCTGTAAGCCTGGGCATAGTTCGGATCATTTTCGATCGCCTCGTTAAAATAATCAATAGCCCTTTTCAAGCCGTCGGCGGTTCGTTTATTCCAGAAGTATCGTCCCTTCAGGTAGGCCTCGTACGCTTTCGCATTCAAGGCTCTCAGGTGCTTCAACTCTGCCTGTTCAGCTGGATTCAATTTGACACTGATCTGCTCGGCAATGGAGCGAGCCACCGTTTTCTGGAGGGCCAGAATATCGCGCAACTCGACCTCGTAGCTCTGCGCCCACAAATGTTTATCGACGGAAGCCCGGATCAATTGCGCGGTGATTCGAACCCGGCTCCCTGAGCGTAAGACGGTGCCTTCCACCACGACGTCTACGTTTAACTCCCGCGCAATCTGCGGTAAGGGCTTGCGCGCGCCTTTGTAGGTCATCATGGATGTACGGGAAATCACCCGCAATCCGCTGATCTGCCCCAATTCAGTGATCAATTCGTCGGTCATGCCGTCTGAAAAATAATCCTGGGAAGCATCTCCGGAGAGGTTTTCCAGTGGAAGGACTGCCAGTGATCGAATACCGGTTGGCGGGGTGGTCCGGGAGTGAAGTATCCAGACCGTGAAGATGGCCGACAACAGGAGCAACGCGAAGCCGGCTATCTTCCAGGCAAGCGGCCATCGCGGGCGTTCGTTTACGGTGCTCTCAGGGAGATCAACCTGATCATGATCTCTGGCTCCAACGGGATATCCAGTTGAAGGCGGTTGCTCCTCTGGAGCAGCTTCGCTGACAACCGGCGGGTTTTCGCTCGCGCAGACAGGCTCAATCGGAGAGATAAACCGGTAGCCTCGCCGTGGCAACGTCTCGATGAAACGGGGATTGGCTGCCGAATCTCCCAACACCTCACGAAGTTTGTTGATGCCCGTGCCCAAGCTGTGGTCGAAATCGATGAAGGTGTCCTCGGGCCAAAGTGTGCGACGGAGTTCCTCGCGCGTAACGAGTTCTCCCCGCTGCTTTAGCAGCGTAACCAGAAGCAGGAAGGGCTGACCCTGGAGCTTGATCCGGATGCCTCGCTTCCTGAGTTCGCCTGCGCGAAGATCGATTTCGAAAACGCCGAAACGTATCGATCGCACGGCTGACGGGAATTCCCGCATGATGGTTCTCCAGCTTTCCGCGAGAAGCTGATCGGGGGAGCAGCCGGTATATTCTATCAGCCCTGCCCCGGGACAGGTTAAATGTCCCGTTAAGAGCTTCATTAACAGGTACTTAGCTGGTGAAGAATATTTGAAGGAAGGAAGACTGGCTATGCATTGAGCGCTCGGACGATGGGCCGCTAGCATGGTCCCGAGCGAGGAAAGACATTGCAATCCGCAAACAACGAACAACCGGCATGGGAGCATCCAGGGACCCGGAGTAACATCGCGCCGCTCTTAACGCATCTGGATGCGGCATACAATCTTGCACGCTGGCTCCTTCGCAATAAAACGGACGCGGAGGATTTGGTTCAGGAAGCATACCTGCGGGCATTCAGCCACTTTTCAGGTTTTCGAGGCGGCGATAGCCGGGCCTGGCTGCTGGCGATCGTGCGCAATGCCTGCTATGACCGTCTAAAGCAGAATGGCCACTCGGGGCAAAATACGGATTTTGACGAGGCAGTGCACAGCGCGGGCCGGCAGACCTCTGACCCGGAAACCTTGTCGATACTCGGGGAGAGGGCGGAGTTCGTGCGGGAGTCTCTGGCGGAATTGCCA
>JAXDOA010000640.1:0-3200 GCA_034669125.1 Hyphomicrobiales bacterium | reverse complement strand
CGCGTTCGCGCGCTGCGATACCGGGACGAACAAGGCGCAGAACGCCGCGGCGACCAGCGCGGCGCTGGCCGACTTCACGCGCCAGATGAACGAGAGCTGCAAGAAATAGTTAGAGCGGCTTGAACGGCCATAACAGCGCGATCGGCGGAACGTCGCCGAGGATTCGGCCGGGCGCGACGAAAAGCTGTCATGTGTGACCGTCCTCACGCGGGGTGACGCCGCAGAAACGTATGCTCATCCGATCGAAGGCGAGCCGGGCAGCCGCCGAACCGAGGGGATGGAGCGATGAAAAACCAAACGACGCGTCAGCACCTGGGTGCCCTATTGGTCCTGGCTGCGCTTCTCTTCGCTGGTGTTATCGCCGTAGCCGCCAAGGGGACCGCCGGCGTGGCATCGGCCGATTCGCACGGCCTCGATATTCTGGCATTGGATCCGTGGCGCGAATGACCCGATCCGCCAACTCACCGACGCGTTAGATACTCCTGATCGCGGCGACCGCCGTTGCGATCAGCGCCGCCATCACTAAGCAAAAGCACAATGCCACCATGATTCCGCATCCTGAAAGCAGCGATCCGATCCGTCGGGGAGCCTTTCCCGGCGGATCGGTCGCGGCCTGACCAGAGGTGCCGGCCGAAACCGGCGCGCGGACCATGGCGCCGCTCTCTTATCGGGGAGTTAACATTGAGTTAAGCAGAAACCCGTTGTTAGTTTTACGGAGGGGTATCGGGGGCGCTTGGTCCGGTGCATTGCCGCGCGATTGTACGAGCGGGCCGTGGGGCCTACTTTCTCTCCTCCGGCTCCGATCTGGATGGCTGTTGCTGCACCGGCTGCCGGGTTGGCGCTTGCGGCGCGCCCGGCGGCATCCTGACATCAGCTTCAGAAGGGTTTGGTTTTTGCGAGAGCTGCTGCTCGACCTTGTGCCACAAGTCGGCCGTTCCGGTCGCAAGCTGGCTGGTGAGATCCGCGAAGACGCGCTTGACCAGCTCCATGACCTTTCGACGTGCAGCGCGCTTGTCGTCCATGGCCCGCTCCGGTGCGGTTCGTAGTCAACATCTCACCTGACGGAAAGGTTCCGGATTTCTCCCTGTGACATGAGATCGGAAAACGTCCGTTGGCCGAATGAGGACATTCGCTTTCGGAACTTAGGACACTGTGACCCCACCCCGTGCCGCCTCCCACCACTTCTGCCATGATGCGCGGAGCGGAGGACGGCACCATGTGCAAGCTGATCTCTTTGCTGACCACCTACACCGTCTTGCTATGCAAGATGTTTCGGGTGACGCCCGAGTCCATCACGAAAGATCGACGCGGGAATATGCCGCCGCCATCGGGCGGGATCGCCTCATATTGAAAGGAGGCTGCCCTGGTGCGGCCTCCTTGCTCGTTGCCACCCGAGGCTCGTTTTCTTCGTGCAACACCCGCCAACGCCGGCGTGCTGGCGGAGCTTGTGCAGCTCGCAGGCGAGGGTCTGGGGCTCCATCTGTGGACGAAGCTGGGGCCGGCACTGCCCACTAGGCCGATCGGGTCTCATCGCGCGTGCCGGAGCCGATCCCGAGCTTCGAGAAGACGGCGATGATGAGAAGGGTCACCGGAATGCACCACCACAAGACATAAGCCATGACGTAATCGAGGATCGTGTGGCGGGGGCGCGGAAGCGCATTGGGCAGTGCGCCGGCGCGCTGCATCTGCGCGATCTTTTCCTGCGACAGCTCGTGGTAGATGTCTCTCCCGGCGAACAGGTCTCTCCCGGAGCCCCTGACGAGGAGCACGTAACCACCCGTCATCTTGTAAGGCAGGAAGAAGGAGTGCGTGGCGGTCTCGTAGCCGAGAGCAAGCGCCTCGCCCTTGGGTCCCTTCGCGGTGAGGTCCTGGAGGTGCTGGTAGCTGGTCTTTGTGCCGAACTTCGCGGCGTGCGCGTCGCGACCGGACACCGCCATCAGGATGAACATTGCGAGAATGAACAGACCGCGGCGCATGGCCTTTGCCCCGAACGAATGCGGCGGCGCCCGCCGAAAACCACGAGGCACGCTACCGCAAAGGCACCAAATCCCGGCTAATCCAAATGATACAGGTGTCGGCGGCCCGTTAAGCGCTGCTCAACGACAACGCTTCCGCCGAACTGGCGCGGTCAGCCGCCAACATCGCGCCGGGCTTCCCGATTGAGGACGAGGGATTCGACAGCGCGGCTTAGATGACGAGCCCGCCAACGAGGGGGCCGAACCCCGACGCGGCCGGTGGAATGGGGTGGAATTGCCGCGCCGGGATGTGCCCCTGTCTGCCGAACGGTTAGACCTTAAGGGCCAGATGACTTGGGCACGGTATGCGGATTCCCGCAATAGGAACCGCGCCAATTAGGGCGGCCTACGTCTTGTCCTCCGGCTCTGACCTGGATTGCTGCTGCTGCATGGGCTGGCGCTGCGCTTGCGGCGGTGTGTACGTCGACCGCTCGAAAGCTTCGGCAAGCGTGTCATACTCAACAGCGATTTTGAGCCACTGCTCCGCCATGGCCGAACTCCCGACCGCTCGCGCGGCCAGCTCGCGGCACCGCTGCGCCTCGGCTCGATAATACTCTGTACTCGCCATACGCCACGTAGACACCCGCAATCCGGTTCCAGCAATAGGAACTAGCAAAACACCCGAACAGCTAGGCGGCCTAAGACGAAATCAGGCAGGGCTCGCTATTCGACCCACCAAGTGACGAGGCCGCCAACTAGGGCGGCGGCAGGCTCGGCAAGGGCTCCATCGGAATCGCGCCGTCCGTCACCAATTGCTCCCGCTCTTTCGCCAGGAGGCGGTAACACTCGGCAAGATCGGCGTAGCGCTTCTTGAGTCCTTGCTGCTTGGCCGCGCGGGCGAGGCCATCAAACTCAGTCGCCTTGTCGAGATACTCGACAACCGTGCGCATACGTTCCCCTGCCGGGTTCCAGCATGGAACGAACCGGGGCAGAGTCAAGAACAACGGAATTAGGACAGCTATGCATTCAACTTAGGACAGCGGCATGGAATTAGGACATCACCCCAACTAGGGCGGCCTCTCCGCGCGCTAGCGGCCGCCGGTCCCGATCCCCATCCCGCCCATGCCACGACCGCCGCCCCCCTTGCCGCCTCCGCCGCCCATCCGCTCGCCGGTGTTGCTGCTCTTGCCAGTAGCGGCTTTTCCGGTGGCTCCCTTTCCACCCCCGCCACCGCCCATCCGATCG
>JAXDOA010000639.1:0-2815 GCA_034669125.1 Hyphomicrobiales bacterium | reverse complement strand
GGCATTGGCTGCTGTTTTCATAGGCCATGGTTGTCAGAAAGTGCTGGGACGCTTTGCCGGGCCGGGCCTTGCGAAATTCACGAGTTATCCGGCGCCATTTCCTTTCATGCGCCCGGCTTGGTTGTGGATGGGCGCCGCCGCGTTTGGCGAGTTGATAGGAGGGGCTTTGCTACTACTGGGACTGCTGACAAGAGTCGGCGCCTTCCTGATTTTCTGCACCATGCTGGCTGCGATCATTGGCGTTCACTGGCCGGGAGGCTTCTTCGCTCCCGGGGGTATTGAATATCCAATGTCATTGTTGGCGATGTCCCTGGCGCTTTTGATCTCCGGGGGCGGCATAGCGTCAGTCGATCGTAGTCTCTCAAGTGGACGAAGAAGGTGAAGAACGGGTAAATAGTGAATCGTAAATAAGCGCAACAGAAACGAGCGGGCCATAGTATCTTTCCACTACATCGCCTACGATTTACACACTATTTACTATTTACGATTCACGATTTCACTAAATGAAACGCTCGCCACTTGTCGTAATCTTCACGACGGTCTTCATCGATCTCGTTGGCTTCGGTATCGTTATCCCTGTGTTGCCTTTCTACGCTGAGGGCTCACGGTTCAATGCTACGCCACGCACCGTCGGTCTGCTGTTCGCCTCTTACTCCGTCATGCAGTTGATCTTCGCGCCCATTCTTGGACGCTTGTCGGATAAGTATGGCCGACGGCCAGTCCTGTTAATTTCCATCATCGGCACCGGCATCGGGTTTCTGATGCTTGGGTTTGCCACCACGCTCTGGATGCTTTTTGTCGGCCGCATTCTTGACGGCATTACCGGCGGAAACATCTCGACCGCCCAAGCCTATATCGCAGACATCACCACTAAAGAAGATCGCGCCAAGGGTATGGGCCTGCTTGGAGCTGCCTTCGGCATGGGCTTTGTTTTTGGACCAGCAATCGGCGGCATACTGAGCCGCTGGGGCGTGGCCGTGCCATTTCTCTTTGCTGCCGCCCTGTGTTTCGCAAATGCGATTTTGCTTTACTTCACACTGCCCGAAACCGTTACGCCCGATCATCCCGCACGCGTGTCGGCGGCCGGGGGACGAGGCTTATCGCAATTGATCCAATCGCTGCGAGATCCGCGCCTGGGCTTTGTGCTGGTTATTTACTTTCTGTTCGTCGTCGCTTTCTCAATAATGACCACGTCATTTTCGCTTTACACCATGTTTCGCTTTGGCTACGACGCGCAGCACACCGGTTATCTCTTCGCTTACGTCGGCGTGCTTGCGGTTATAGTGCAGGGAGGATTGATCGGACGGCTGGTAAAGCGTTTTGGCGAACTCTCGCTGATAGTCGTCGGCGCCTTTCTATTCGCGGGGAGTCTCTTTGCGGTTCCGTTCGTAGGACCGCAGGCAGGCGGACTGCTGGCACTGCTCGTCGGCGGCGGCTTGTTTTCAGTCGGCAACTCCCTCTCATCACCTTCATTGACGAGCCTGGCTTCGAAGAGTGTGGGGGCCGCGGAACAAGGAAGCGTTTTGGGGGTGACGCAATCGGTGGCGAGTTTGGCCCGAGCTGTCGGCCCGACGTTGGCCGCGTTTCTAATACACAGCGCGATTGCCTATCGAGGCGCGGATGGTCAGACGCATTTTATGAGCGACCACTCGTTGTTTGTAACTTTTTGGGCCGGCTCGGCAATCATGTTTCTCACTTTGCTAATCGCAATCTATTTCGCGCGCACGCACGCTAAAGACTACGCGAGCACGGACGTCGCCGAACCAGCCTGAGTAGAACGGGGCAGTAGCCCGACCGTGAGGGAGGGCGTTTCACTGGCCACGACGACCTCCCTCACAGTCGGGCTACTGCCCCCTTCTAAGCGCAGCTAGAAGAACCGTCGGATTAGATAGAAGATCAAACTCAACGCCAGCGACACCAGCAACATCGAAACAATCGGAACGTAGATCTGCGTTCGCTCGCTTTCATAGTGAATGTCGCCCGGCAACTTTCCAAACCAATTGAACCCGCCCGAATAAGTTAAAAGACCGATCAGAATCAGGCATACACCGCCGACAATGATTAACGACCCGAGTGAACGGTTCATATCGCCTCCGCCGCGCTGCCTATTTCACAAACTGCCCCAGCGGACCATCCGGCTTGATGATTTCCTTCAGCGCCGAGTAAGGAACCAGAACGTCTTGCGGTCCGGCAGCGTAGGCCGCGACCTGGTAAGAATCAAAAGTAATTCCCAGACCTTTCTTACTAATGGTCCAGTTATGGTAGTTCTTCAAATCGGGTGCGGCGCCTCGCTGTATCCAGTCGTCGTCCAGCATCCCTTCGGAGCCTTGTTCCTTCGACTGTTTCTTGAGCGCTTGCACGCAATAGCTCGAAACCGTTTGCACGTATTTCGATCCCGGCAGGAAAAGATCGGCGAGCTTGAGTGGCTTCCCGTTCTGCAAATCGAAGTTCACAACTTCTGCATAGGAATTCGGATGGGCCGCACCGGCATAGTAGCTGCTGACCGCAAACTCGATACTAATCAAATCGTCTTTTGCCAGCACTATCTCGTAGCCGATGTTGATGTCGCTCCCCATGGGCTCGTCCGCCGGAACGTTCGCCGCGTCAGGCGTCGGCTCGCTCTCCGGCGGCGCCATCGCTTTTTTGAACTCACTCACCTTCGCGTTAATGAGGCTACGAACAGCTTGATTAAACTTTTCAAAGTTCGGATCAACTGAACCGGTCAACTGCGGGTACTCGGCGTAAACTTCATACTTTAGTTTTTTGTTATTCTCTTTGATTTGCCGCGCGACGATCTCTACGCCATTACTAAATT
>JAXDOA010000638.1:0-2812 GCA_034669125.1 Hyphomicrobiales bacterium | reverse complement strand
TGCTGCCTGAACACGTCGCCACCAGCCTGGGATCGCGGCGACTGCTGCTGGTGCTCGACAACTGCGAGCACCTAATCGAGCCGGTCGCGCGCGTCGCCGAAGCGCTGTTGCATGGTGCACCGCACCTGCGGATCCTCGCCACCAGCCGGGAACCGCTGCGCGCCGGAGGCGAGTGTGTCTATTCTGTTCCGCCCCTGGCCGTGCCGGACGAGGAGATCACCGACACCGAGGCGCAGCTCGGTCACAGTGCGGTCCGCCTGTTTGTCGCGCGGGCCCGTCTCGCTGACGCGCGGCAGCCATCGCTCGATTCTAGCGCCGAGATCATCACCGGCATCTGCCGACGGCTCGATGGCATTCCATTGGCGATCGAGTTGGCGGCCGCCCGTGCCGTTACGCTGGGCGTACGGGGTGTTGCCGGCGGCCTCGATGATCGCTTTCGCTTGTTGACCGGCGGGCTACGGACGGCGCTGCCCCGTCACCAGACACTTCGGGCGACGCTCGACTGGAGCTACGAATTGCTCTCCGAGAACGGTCGCGGTGCGCTGGGCCGTCTGGCGATTTTCCCCGGTGGTTTTGAGTTGGAAGCAGCCCAGGCGGTCATGACGACGACCGACGACGAGGAGCCGGATGTCCTCGATAGCCTGGCTGACCTCATATCGAAATCACTCATCACCGGGGATCGCACAAACATCGGCATACGCTATCGGCTGCTCGACACGACGCGTGCTTATGCTTTCGAGAAGCTCGCCGAGAGCGGCGATCTGGAAGTCACCGAACGGCGCCACGCCGAATATTACGCGCATCTTTTCGCGCGAGCCGAAGTCGAATGGGAGCTGCGGCCCACGGCCGAATGGCTCGGCGATTACGGGCGCCAGATCGACAATTTGCGCGCGGCGCTTGAATGGGCGTTTTCGCCGGGCGGTGACGCTTCGATCGGTGTGGTGCTGACTGCTGCCGCCGTTCCCATATGGGTGCATTTATCCCCGGCGGAGGAATGCCGCGGTCGGGTCGAACGGGCGCTCGCCGCCATGGCGGCAGCGACAGTACGGGACGCGCGCCGCGAGATGCAGCTTAACGCCGCGCTCGCGGCATCGCTGAAATATAGCAGAGGCCCGGTTGCCGAGTTCGAAGCGAGCGCGACAAAGGCGCTCCGGATCGCGGAAAGCCGTGGCGACATCGAATACCAGTTGCGCTCGCTCTGGCACCTCTGGTCTTTTCGTATCTCGGCCGGCCAGCATCGCGCCGCTGTGACCATGGCGGAAAGATTCCAAGCTTTGGCCGCAAAGCGGTCCGATCCGAGCGACGGCCTGATCGGCGAGCGGATGATCGGCGTATCGCGGTATTATCTGGGCGATTTGCTCAATGCGCGGCGCCATCTCGAGCGCGTGCTCGCCTACGACCTCACTGCTGCCCGGACGTTGCGATTTGTTCGCTTTCAGGTCGATCCCTTGGAAGGCGCGCGGGCCTTCCTTTCCAGGATCCTTTGGCTGCAGGGATTGCCGGATCAGGCGATGCGGAACGCCGAACGCAGTGTCGCGGACGCACGAGCGACACATCACGGGGAGTCGCTTGGTTTCGCTCTTGCCGCGGCGGCATGCCCAATCGCGCTTTGGTCTGGCGATCTGGTCGCAGCGGAACATCATGTGGAAATGCTGCTCGACCATTCGGCAAGGCATTTGCTCGGGCGCTGGAGCACCTTTGGCCGCGGCTATCAGGGAACTCTTGCCATCTATCGTGGCGATTTCGAAAGCGGAGTACAGAAGCTGCGGGCCGCCTTCGCCGAATTAGCCACGGCCGAATCCGTCGCGCGGTTGTCTGCATTTGTAATATCAGCGACCTCGCGTCATGCCGGGCAGATCGCCGACGGGCTTCCCGCGATCGAGAAGGCGATCGTCCGACCCGAGCTCACCGGAGAACGGTGGCTCGTCGCTGAGATGCTGCGCGTCAGGGGCGAGGTTCTTCTGTGGCGAGGCGTGCCCGGAGCCGCCGCGGAGGCCGAGAGTCATTTCCGGCGGGCGCTCGACCTGGCGCGCCAGCAAGGCGCGCTCTCCTGGGAACTGCGCGCCGCCACGAGTCTCGCCCGTCTGCTGAGCGATAGGGGCCGTTCCACCGATGCGACGGCACTCCTCCAGCCAGTCTACGACCGGTTTACCGAAGGCTTCGCGACCGCTGATGTCAAAGCGGCAAAGGCGTTACTTAACAGTCTATCATAAACAAGTCGGAAGGCCACCCACTCATGATGTAGATGCAGGAGATTGCACCGCGCGTGGCAGTGATACCGGCACCGCGGTTAATGACCAGGCTCGACCACCCTTACCAAGGGAGTGCTCTACCATCTGGCAGCAGGATCCCTGTGACCCCGCCTGTGAAGGCGATGCCCTACCGCCGAATCACTGTGTTCGGGACGCAGGGGCCAGGGGTTCGCAACCGGCGCCGACGGGAGGGTCGCGGCAGTCTGGGATCGTCCTATATCGACAAGACGTATTTCCGAAATACATACTTCCGAGAAAGATCATTATCGGAACCTATACGGCTGGCAGCAGCCATCCCCAGACCGCGCGGACAGCAAAAAGGCCGGGAATGACCCGGCCTCCATGCAATTCGGCGTCGCGTACGAGCACCCAGTTACTCGTTGTAGGCGCCGGTCTGTTGTAGCCGTGTGGCGGACGCATCGCCAGCAACCGTGCTGCCGTTATGGAACGTCGCGGCGTTGGCAAGCGGCGCAACGGCGGCGCTCAGGCTCAGGGCGGCGAAAGCGGCAAGGATCAGGTTCTTCATCGGAATTCTCCAAATGATGTTCAGCACGCGCAGG
>JAXDOA010000637.1:0-5473 GCA_034669125.1 Hyphomicrobiales bacterium | reverse complement strand
CCGCTGCCTGCGCCAGGCTGTCGAGATATGCAGCGAGCCGTTTCTGTTGTGTGCCTGGCGCTCTCGTTGATACGGCACTCACAACAAAAACAAGTTAACATGTTTTTGTAACACTGTAGTACTAGGTCCGGGGACTAACTGCCTTGAACGCGATCTGTTCGTAAGACAGGTCAGCATCGATTCACCAATTCACAATTGAAATAAAAAGGTCTCGTCGTTCAGTCAGCGTCGCCAATCCTGGCTGGCGCCGCGGCCCTGAACAATTCGGCCGCACGCCCCCGTGACTTAGGCTGGCTGGATTTCCATGTAATGCGACGAACGCATCCGACTGTCATGAACGATCTTCACGACGATCCCAAACTCGTTGCCGACCAACTGGGCCATACGCTGGAGTGAACCAGAATGTCTATACGCGGGTTTCGATCCTGAAGCGCAAGCAGGACGTCGATGCACTGGAAGCTACACTACCCTTAATACTGTCGTGACTGCTCCCGATGCCCGCCAAGCCTCGGCATTTACGGCGGGGCGAGAGTCTGGCCCTTCGGGCTCGGGGGTGCGTTCCCGCCCTTGCTTACCCGCTTCAGCACATCCTTCATCGTGAATTGACTGGCGGCGATTCATGGTTCTGTTCTTCGTAGAGCTTTCTTCCCGCCGCGTCCAGATTGCCGGCATCGCGGCCACGGCCGATACGTTCCGGATGAGCCAGATCGCCCGCAATCTGACAGATGCCGCAGACGGTCTGCTCAAGGGCAAACGCTACCTGATTCATGATCGGGATCCACTGATCACATCGGAGTTCCTGTCGCTACTTGCGCAGGTCGGAACAGCATCCGTGAAATTACTGCCGCGCTCCCCAAACCTGAACAGCTACGCGGAGCGTTTCGTGCGCACTATAAAGGAGTCCTGCCTGGAACGGATGATTCTGTTCGGCGAGGATGCGCTGCGGACAGCCGTGAAGGAATTCATCGCGCATTATCACGGTGAGAGCAACCATCAGGGCATCGGCAATCTGCTAATTTTCCCTGATCCCGATCTCGCCGGACGCCACGGACCAATCCGATGTCGAGGCCGCCTCGGCGGAATGCTCAACTACTATGACAGGGCTGCGTGATGAAGCCGGGCATTCCAGTTTTTGGACATTACGGGGTCGCCAACGCTACCTGTTCTGAAAACTCCTGCGGCCCGCCGCTCTACGCAGCGTTACCGATGACTCACACTGCGCCCACCTCTTCGATCGCCGGCTAAGGCCGAAACTCCGGATGCTTCATTCAACCTCGCTATGCACTGGGCTGAAGTGTAAAGCACAGCTGGCGACCTTCTGGACGCCGTCTCTAGCGCAGGTCTGTCACCTTGAGACCTTTGATATGGGTTCCAAACGCGAACGGACTCGGATGGTACTCGCCGACCAGTCCCACGTTTGCCTTTGCCCTGATTTGCCGCTCAAGTGCGAGTGCCCAGTAGCAGGCATTCACCATAAGCCGCCTGTTCGCTTCCGTTAAAAGATCTTCAGAAGTGCCCAGGGTCGTCGTGAAGATCCGGGCTGTCCTTCCGCCGCTCCCCGTGTAACTTTTCACCCACGCGATTGGCATCATCGGATCGTTCACCACTCCTGGAACCGGAGGGTCCTTCGGGTCCATGCCGGAGAGTACCTGGCCGAAAACCAGTATTTTGCTGTCTCCTGGAAGCGGCAAACGAGTTTCATAAACGTCCGTTTTGCTCCACAAATAGCCGTCATGAATTCCCGTGAGGACAGGATGTTTGGCTTCCCGGGGATTGAGAACGCCGAGGGTGCTTTGTTTCCCGTGCCGTCCATGGTGCTTAATCCAGGTTTCACCGAGTACAACACGCCCGAAGCCCCCGTCCGAAGCGTCCCAACTATATTTAGCGTAGGTGGGACTGGACTTGACTTGAAAGGCGTGCGTTGCGGTCCGCATTCCCACGATCGGCTTCCCTGACTCCACATAATCCACGATGTGCTTCATCTGATCGTCGGGCAGGTCGCGAAACCGGGTTAGGATCACCATCAGATCGGCAGAGTCAAGTTCCTCCAACCCGGGGATATTATCAAGCTGCCCCGGGTTGACCGTACCATCTTTCCTATCGATGGCGAAGAGGACCGTGCACCGGAAGCCATGGTAGGTCGACAACATCCTGGCCAGTTGCGGCAGCGATTCCTCGGAACGGTACTCTTCGTCTCCACTAATGAACACGATGTTCTTTCCCTTCGCCTTCCCGTGCGGCTCAAAAACCAGGAATTGGTCAGCCGCCAGGACGGACGGGACTGAGGCCAACAAAAATGCGAGGAAAAATAACCAAAGTCTACGGCGCATTCGACAATTACCCTCTGTTTCAATCGGCCCGAATCACACGCGCAAACACTGCAGGGCTAACTAAGCAACATCGCACAGCGATACGGCCTGAGCGAGGCCTGCCAGAGGATCGCGTACAGGGATAAACTCCTGTGCAACATAACCCTTGTAGCCAAGTTCTAACAACGCGCGCATTACCGCCGGATAATTAATCTCCTGATGATCGTCCAATTCACCACGCCCAGGGTTGCCCGCAGTGTGGACATGGCCGATGATGTCGTGATACTCCCGCAACCGGCGGATTACATCTCCATTCATGATCTCGACGTGATAAATGTCGAACAGAAGCTTTACCTGGGTCGAGTTCACCTGTTTGACAATGTCCGCGCAGTAATCCAGATTATCACCCTGATAACCCGGATGGCCCTTCATAGGATGCGAGTGGTCGCGCGTGTTGAGTTGCTCCAGACAGACAGTGACTCTTTTCTTTGCTGCGTACTTTCCCAATTCCGAGAGAGCCTTCACCGAGTTGGCGGCCCCTTCCGAAAGGGAGATTTCGCCGCTTTTCGGATCTTCCGAATCGCGCCACTTGAACCCCGTAAAAGCAATCACATTGGGAACGCTAAAATCCGCAGCCTGATCAATCGCGTGCTTCGTCCGTGTGATTACCTCGTCGTGATAACGGGAGTTGTTCACACCTTTGTGAAAGGGCGGGTCAGGCATTCCGTTCGGCGCCAGAGCGCTTTGCAAGCCATGTTTACGCAGCGTTGGCCATAATTCCGGCGGGACCAGTTCGACGCTCTGGCAGCCCAGGCCCTTGGCCGTCTCACAGATCCGATTGATGTCCCATTTCCAGTCGGTTCCATTCAGGCACCAGAATGTGAGCGACTGCCTTATACGGCCATTCTTAACAGCTCGTGGCACAGTGGCCGCACTCGCCGCCGCGGCCATAGCCAAAGATCCGGGGAGTCCCGCGAGCAATATCACTCGTCTGCTTATGGAACCATCACCGTCCAAAGTCACATCGTCGATTCTGTCGGGCACCATTTACTCTCCCGCTTACGGTTTTCCGAATCAAGCACTTACGGGTCTGCGCACGTCCTAACCAGCTCGTCGGATAAACCCGCAGTTGTCTGGCCCAATAAGGTCAATTGGCTGATCCAATGCCCCAGATCATACATCACCTCTCTTTAGGGTGTCAATGATGTCAATACGTTCTGTCACCGACGTGTGAGCATCTCTTGTTTGGGCCCGGCAGAAACGTTCGCTTCAGTAAATCTGGCTTGAAAGTGACCAAACATTGCTATTCACTGCAACGCGGCATGGCAGCGGCGCTGGCGTCGAAAGCGTAGAGGCTTTGTAAAAGCCGAAATGCCGGGACGTCACTCCACTCTTGCTTCCAGCCACACGTCTCAGAAGTAACTGCCGGCATCAATGGAATCCGGTCGGTGCTGGACGGCGCTGCACTTCGAGACCCATGTTGTCCGGACTGCAGCGAGACAAATCCCACCACGCGATACTGAGATCGCTTGTTCAAGATAGCCGAGACTGCCTGACACCGCCGTCCTGCGGGGTGACGGTTAGGGGATGGGTGCCGCAGTCGGTGATTTCAACAATGACAGTCACCCTGACCTCTCTATACGACGAACCTCGGGAACAACAATCTCTACAGAAGCAACCGGAACGGGATCTTTTTACACAAGTACTCGAATTTACCAAAGCAAGATACCAGACTCAGCCGTCCACGGCTGAACCCCGAGGTGGAACATCCACAGTGCCAAATCGATATTTCAATACATCAGTCGAACGCTTGATAAGCAATATTGATTGATAAGCTGCGGTGGAGGTCAGAATGTCTGTCATTCAGGGGGCGTCAACCTGGTAAGCTGCGTGCTTCCTCACGGAAAGTAGTTCGCTCTTGATCCTTATCTCAACTGAAAGCCTTCGATAACTTTAAGTGCCTGCAGCACGTCAGGATCACCCGGAATAAGCGTAAGAGCCGTCCGTAATTCACTTTCGCCCTTCTTCAGTTCGCCAGACCGGCAATAAACCAGTCCCAGGTTCTTATGCAATTCGCCGCGGGTTTGACACTCCCCACATACTTCGATTGCCTCCTTTAGCTGCACAACCGCTTGCGACCAGTCCCGGGCGGCAGCGGAGGCAAGTGCGAAATTGCCCAGCATCCCGGCCCGGTCAGTAATCTGCCGCTTTTTTTGTATATCCCCAAGTCGTTCCTGGTATTGTCTGGCTTGTTCGGGATCCGATTTCCGTAAGGAGCGGGAGAGATTGTAGATGGACTCGGACTGTTCCGGGCTGGCCGCAACCGCCTGCTTCCATGCCGCAATCGCATCCGTCTCCCTGCCGGTTGCCTGCAGAGTCTGGCCCAGAAGGAACCAGGAATTTGCATTCCGAGGCTCCAGTTTCACCGCCGTTTCAAGTAGTGGCACGGCACGATCGGAATGACCTGACTGCTTCCAGGCGAGCGCACGAAGAAAAAACGGGTGGGCAAACGTCGGCGCCAAACGACAAGCCGCCTCCAATTCCTCCTGAGCGCGCTCGTATTGTTGCTGATCCAAGAGGGCGCGACCGAGGTTGTAATGCGCGGCAGCGGAGTTCGGAGCCAATCTCACAGCTTCGGAAAATTCCTTGAGCGCTCCATCCAGGTCGAAACCATCGGCAAGGGCAATGCCCAAGTCCAGATGTGCTTCCACCCCGGCCGGATTCAATAGAGAAGCCTTGCGCAGCGTAGCGATCGCCTGTTCATTCTTCTTGATCCGCGACTGCACGCGGCCAAGCGCGGTCAGTACACGAAGATCCTCGGGAGCAAGAGCAAGCGCCCTGTCGAGAGGCGCTTCGGCGTCCCTGAACCGGCCCTGTTGAGCGAGGATCAGTCCGAGATTCAAATACGCGTGGACGTAGTTCGGATCATTCTCGATAGCGCTGCGGAGAAGCGTCTCTGCATCAGCGAGCCTGTTTTGCCGGACGCGCAGAACAGCAAGGTTTCCCTGGGCTTGCGCGAGTTGCGGGTCCAACTCGAGGGCAATGCGAAAGCGCTCTTCCGCGTCCGCCGGCCGGCCTTCCGTAAAGTTCAGCAGACCCAGGTCGCTCTGCGCAAGCGCGAGCCTGGGATCCACGGCAATCGCCCTTTCGAGTGCTTCGCGTTG
>JAXDOA010000636.1:0-4354 GCA_034669125.1 Hyphomicrobiales bacterium | reverse complement strand
ATACGGCTCTCAAGAGCGGCCACCTGGAGCTTCGGGATAGGGCGGACTGGAGTGCGGCCGCGCTGAAGGATTTTTGCTCCTGATGTTCGGTAATTTATCTCATTTCAGGGAAATGTTTCTTGCTTCGGTTCTCAGCTATGAGTATAGTTTTTATATGGGTGAAAGAACGGGGCGGACTATGCCTGAAGTTTCGAGGAGTGCGTGAAGAAAAAGACATCCTTTCTGGAGTTGGCTAAGCTTGCGAAAGTAAGCACCGCCACAGTGTCACGAATCGCTCGCGGGCAAGTGAACGTGGATTCGGGAATACGTGCGCGTGTTCAGAAGGCGGCCGAGGAACTCGGTATCGATCTCGAACAGCGGCGGAGCGAGAAGTCGAATATTATCGCTTTCATTCTGGGAAACCGGAATCTTCTGCACAATTTTCAGGCGCGAGTACTCTCCGGAGCCGAACATTACTGTTCTTCCCAGAACAAAGAATTGCTATTCCTGTCGCTGCGATACTCGCCGTCAGTGCCAGCCCGCGAACTGCATCTACCCCAGATCCTCAGCCAGCGCGCGTTGGTGCGCGCGGTGATTCTGGGAGGGACCAACTCGTCGAACATCCTGGTGGCGCTTCGTGAGCGCGAAATACCTTTTTCGGTTCTTGGAAACAACGTGCTGGGGCAGTGGACGCCGGGCGAATACGACGCGGTTTATTCCGATGACATACAGGGCGCGGCCGACTTAACCCGTTATTTCATCGAGGAGGGCCACCGCGATATCTGGTTCATCGGAGACAGTGAGCTTCCATGGTACAGCCGTTGCGCGAAGGGATACCGCGAATGCATGGTCGGTTCCGGCCTGCAGCCGCGCTTCAGTGAAATTCACTCAGACGACCGGGAACTGGGCTACCTGGCGATGAGGTCGATTCTCTCGCGGCGTGAGCCGGTGACGGCCGTCATTGCCGGATCGGATCAGATTGCCAGAGGCGTCTATGAGGCGCTGAATCAGTCCGGTCTTCGCATTCCGGACGACATTAGTGTCGCGGGTTTCAACGATAGCGAGGCGTCCCTGATGAATCCCGCGCTGACCAGTGTGCGGGAATTTCCGGAGGAGCTGGGCAGGCATCTTGCGGAGTTTGTTCTGAGGAGGATTCAGGAGCCGGAGCGGGAACCCCAGCAGTTAACCATACCGACACGCGTCGTGGTGCGTGAATCCACACGGGCACGTTCGGCGCACACAACGGGATTGCTGCGTCGTCGTCCCGAAGTCGGTGTAATTTCCGAGGCGTGAACGAGAAACGCTGAACTTCGATGATGACAAGAGAAACCCAGACCGAGCCCCGGGAGACAATGACTTCGCCCGCGTTCCACCGGCGCTGGTGGATCGTCTGGGCGCTGTTTGGCTCTACAGTCCTCAATTACATCAGTCGCCAGACACTGTCGGTACTTGCTCCGCTGATTTCGAAGCAGCTGCATCTCAGCCACAGCGACCTTTCACATATCTTTGCGGCGTTTCAAATCTCTTATGCCCTGACGTGGCTTCTGGGCGGCATATTTCTGGATATCGTTGGCACGCGCCTGGGTCTTTCAATCGCCGTTGTTTGGTGGTCGCTTGTCAGTTTCATGACGAGCTTTGCCGGTTCAGTGTCATCGTTCGGAGTCCTGCGATTTTTGCTCGGCATCGGCGAGGGTTTCAATTGGCCCGGCGCCAGTAAAGCCGTAGCGGAATGTTTTCCGCCACAGGAACGCGGCCTCGCTGTGGCCATCTTCGACAGCGGATCGAGTGTCGGTGGAGCTTTGGCTGCCATTTGCATCCCGTGGATTGCTATTCATTTTGGCTGGCGCTCCGCATTTGCTTTTTCCGGAGCGCTGGGCTTTGCGTGGCTGGCCTGGTGGCTGGTTGTCTATCCCGCGCCAGCCCGGGCCGCGCATGCCGGTGAGAAACGGGACGTTCCCCGGCGGCAGGCTGCCCGCCAATGGCTGCCGATCCTGAAGAAACGCGAGACATGGGCCATTGTGATCGGTCGATCTCTAACGGATCCCGTTTGGTGGTTCTACGTGTTCTGGCTGCCCCAGTATCTGAGTGACACGCGTGGCTTCAGCCTGGAGAAGATCGCTTTATTCGCGTGGATTCCGTTCGTGGCAGCGGATGCCGGGAACTTCGCGGGTGGTTTCATTTCAGGAGCGCTTATTAAGCGGGGAATGTCTGTCATGCGCGCCCGAAAGTGCGTTTGTGTATTCAGTTGCATTCCCATGCTGGCCGGAATACCTGCCGCTCTGGTGGAGGGACCATTCTGGGCGCTGACGCTCATCTGCTTTGCTCTTTTCGGCTATGCGGCCTGGTCCACAATGGGCCTCACGCTGCCGTCCGACCTGTTCGCGCCGGATGTTGTCGCCTCTGTCACAGGTTTGAGCGGGCTTGGCGCCGGCGCGGTATCCACCGTATTCACATTGCTGATCGGTGCGCTTGTAGATCGTTTTTCTTATGTTCCGGCGTTTATCGTCGCTGGGCTCATGCCGTTGCTGGCCACCATGAGCATCTTGTTCCTGATCCGAACAGGTCAGGAGACCCGGGTCGGGGCGAGCGGTGTGCGGGACTTGATTTAAAAGGAGACTTCGAATGACGAAAGCGGTATCACGAAGGAGCTTAATCGCGGGAGCCGTCACTGCAGCACTGCCGTTTACGGCGCGTTCCTATGCACGGATCATCGGTGCGAACGATCGGATTCAGATTGGCGAGATCGGCTGTGGGCATCGGGCCAGCGGCCACCGCCAGATGCTGAAGAAATCCTTCGCAACGGACCCGAAATTCGATCTCCGCAGCGTCTGCGATCTCTGGACCGTCAACCGCGAACGAGCCGCCGCGGACGCTCACAAACTGTTTGGCGCGCGTCCGAAGACGTTTAGGTATTCCGAGGAACTGTTGGCCGACCGAGAACTGGATGCGGTAATGATCGGCACCGGCGATCACCAGCACGCCAGGATCCTGGCCGAAGTGGTGCGGGCAGGCAAGGATTGTTATTGCGAGAAGCCCATGGCGAACACGCTTGACGACGCCAAGCTTGCACGCGACACTGTCCGCGCCAGCAAGCAGGTGGTGCAAATGGGCTCGCAATGGTTAAGTGACCCTTATCAGCAAAGAGTACGCGAGATTGTGCGGAGCGGGAAGTTAGGCAAAATCGTGTCCGTGAGCCAGGACTGGAACTTCAACGGCCCGCGCTGGGACATACCGAAGAACCCCGACATCGCGGCAATTCGCGAGCAAGATACAGATTGGAATCGCTGGCTGCTCGGGCGCCCGTCGCGTCCATTTGACCCGCGCGTCTACTTCGAGTTCCGCATCTTCAAGGACTTCTCGGGCGGAATCACGGATCAATGGTACAGCCACGGCTCCGGGCTCGCACACTTCTATCTGGACACGTTCATCCCGGACGACACCGTCTCGAACGGCGGTATCTTCGCCTGGCATGATGTCCGCGAGAACCCCGATACCTTCCAGTGCATGTCGACCTTCGCCGAAAAGCAGGTCCTTTACACCTACGGCACCACCTTTGGCAGCGGGTACGGGGATCACACCATCATCCGCGGCACACACGGAACCCTTTACTCTCCAGGCGGCGAAGGCAGCCCGCAGTGGTGGTTCGTGGCCGAAACCAAAAGTGCGTGGGGATCGAACGTGGTCTTCGATTTGAAAACGGGCAAAGCCAAACCGGAACTCGTGACGATCGCCGGGAGCACGACGGCGCCGCCTGTCGACCAGGATGACAATCTCAAATACCACACGGACGACTGGTTCAGGTGCATGCGCAGCCGTAAAGCGCCAAACGGCAACATCGACACCGGGTTCGCCCACGCGGTGGCTGTTGTGATGGCGAACCGGAGTTATCGCGAGGGGAAGAAGATGTATTGGGATCGGAAAAACGAACAGATTTTTGACCATCCGGTTTCCGCCTGAGCATCCCGCGTAAGTGACGGGTTCCAGAGATACAAATACAGATTCAGACTAAGGTAGCTATGGCCAGAGAATACAGCATTACTCCCAGGCGTGTGCCCCGCATTGAGACGCCATTTCGCAGAATCGTGACCGAGTTCCCCGTGCCGCAATCCGTGCCCATACTCACGAAGCTGCAGGCGTATGAGCCTGTGGCAATGGGCGGTCAGCCGCCGGTCATCTGGGATCATGCCGAAGGCTTCCAGGTATACGACCCCTGGGGCAATAAGTGGATCGATTGGTCCTCGGGCGTCCTGATCGCCAACGCGGGGCACGGACGCCAGGAGATCGCGGACGCCATCGTGCAGCAGGCATCTTCATTACAGCTGACGAATTACTGCTTCCCGAGTGAGATGCGCATGCGGAAGGTCGAGACACAGGC
>JAXDOA010000635.1:0-4845 GCA_034669125.1 Hyphomicrobiales bacterium | reverse complement strand
GAAGCGCATGTCGTTCCTCGAGTTCCTGGAGCAGGTGCGTTCGACCGCTTTTTTCGGAAACGACTTCCATCTCGTACCGCAGCTGACGAAAATAGAAGTGGAGGGAAAGATACGGCCGCGCATCTTGAAAATCGAAGACGGGCTGGCTGGCCATTTTCGATTCTTGGAGCGCTCGCACGCCTTGCCTGCGGCGACATTCGAGAATCATCCGGAGATCAGACAGCGGATGTTTGAACACACGCAATATAACCGACCGACAGTATCGGTGGGGCCAAAAGTAGGAATTCCGTTTCAGGCTTTTCCAGACTATTCGGCGCTGTGGACGCCGGACTCGCTCAGCAAGGTTTACGACCTCTATCGTATGGACTTCGAAGCATATGGCTATTCGGCCGACCCGCCGGCGCGGTGAGCAGTATCAGCCCTTCGGCTCCGCCATCTTCATCTCTTCGGCAGCAAAGATTGAGCTTGGGCAAGGGTTGCGACTATACCAGCGGGCCGGTCAACAAGGTCGCGCCGCGGCTCGGGCGTCGATTCCGATGGCGTTAACCGGCCGTCGTCAGTAAGCGTCCAACGGCTGCCGGAGGATATCGCTTTCATGCGCGTAACGATCATCGGGACCGGATATGTCGGCCTCGTGTCCGGCGCTTGCCTTTCCGATTTCGGACACATCGTGACGTGCGTTGACAAGGACGCCGCCAAGATCACGCAACTCGGCAAGGGCGCGATGCCGCTGTTCGAGGGCGGCCTTGAGGAATTGGTCCAGCGCAACGTGCAGGCCGCCCGCCTGTTCTTCACGAACGAGCTTGCGCCCGCGGTGCGGTCCGCCGATATCGTGATGATTGCGGTCGGAACGCCGTCGCGGCGCGGCGATGGCTTCGCGGATGTGTCGTTCGTGATGGACGCGGCGCGCGAGGTCGCGCGCGAGCTACAGCCGCAAACGATCGTCGTCACCAAATCCACGGTGCCGGTCGGCACCGGCGATCAGGTCGAGGATGAGATCGCCAAGCTGCGCGGCGTGCGCGACATTGAGGTGGTGTCGAATCCCGAATTCTTGCGCGAAGGCGCAGCGATCGAGGACTTCAAGCGTCCGGATCGCATTGTCGTTGGCACGGAGGACGCGCGCGCGCGCGCGGTCATGCGCGAGCTCTACCGGCCGCTGTTCATCAACGAAACGCCGATCCTGTTCA
The DNA here is from genome assembly GCA_034669125.1 of Hyphomicrobiales bacterium. Taxonomy (GTDB): domain Bacteria; phylum Pseudomonadota; class Alphaproteobacteria; order Rhizobiales; family Xanthobacteraceae; genus PALSA-894. The sequence continues at coordinate 3,658 of JAXDOA010000635.1, read as the reverse complement.
CCGGCCGCCGCACCGCCGAGTTGATCAAGTACGCATCGAACGCGTATCTCGCGACCAAGGTGACCTTCATCAACGAAATCGCCAATCTGTGCGAAGCAGCCGGGGCAAACGTGCAGGACGTCGCGCGCGGCATGGGGCTCGACCGCCGCATCGGCTCGAAGTTCCTGCATGCAGGCCCGGGCTTTGGCGGCTCCTGTCTGCCGAAGGATGTCGCAGCGCTCGCTGCGACCGCCACGCAGCACGGCGTGCGGATGCAGATCGTCGAGTCGGTCATGGCGGTAAACACGTCGCGCCGCGCCGCGATGGTGGATCGCATCGTTGCGGCGTGCGGCGGCTCGGTGCAGGGCAAGGCGCTTGCGGTGCTGGGCCTCACCTTCAAGCCGAACACGGATGATATGCGCGAAGCCCCGAGCCTGGCGATCCTGCCGGCGCTGACGGAGCAGGGCGCGAGTGTGCGCGCCTACGATCCCGCCGGAATGGAAGAAGCGCGCAAATTCATTCCTGGCCTCGCGACCGCGCCCGATCCCTACACCTGCATGCAAGACGCGGAGGCGCTGGTCATCCTCACCGAATGGGATCAGTTCCGCGCACTCGATCTCGACCGGGTCAAGGCGGCGCTGCGCACGCCGGTCATTGTCGATCTGCGCAACATCTACAAGCCAGCCGACATGAGCGCGAAGGGTTTCAGTTACGTCAGCATCGGGCGGCCATGAGCCTGTGAGCGAACCGATCCTCGTCACCGGAGCGGCCGGCTTCATCGACTACCACGTGGCGCGCCGTCTTCCGGAGCAGAGGCGGGCAGTCGTCCGGGTCAGCGCCCATTTCGATCCGGCGCTGAAGCCGTGCGCGGCTGGGCCGCGTTCCCGCGCTGCCGCACATCAGGACGAGATTGGCTGAGCGGACTTCATGCGGGTGGAAAAGTTCCAGGCGTGGGAACTTATGAGCGCTATCCAACACACCTAACAGCTCGCAGGCCCCGGCGTCCCGGCACCCAAAAGATTGCGGCATTTTGCGGGCTGTGAGGTCCGTGCGAGGGAAATTACGCAAGGGCAACTTTCCACTTGCAGACGAAATCTGCGCACGTGTAGTTTTCACACTTCGCGCTGTCGGGAGATCGGGCGGAAATCAGCACAACCTCACAAGAACTCATCGGGAGGATAGTTATGCCGACCAGACCACCGGGTACGCCAAACGTCGATCTGACTTTTGATGGTGCATCGGGCACTATCAACGGCGCGGTCTTCATGACCGGCCTATATCAATCCGTTCCAGATCAATTCTTCTCCTTTCTTGAGATTCGAGATAACGGCACCGAACAGGGCTACAACACCGACGGCGCCCTGCAGCAAGACCAGAAAGACGTTCACAACAGCACGCACTCGATTCTTCTCGCCGAAGTGCCAATCGTTATCGGTGACGGCTCGCAGGGAACGGTGGAAGGCGTCGCTTATCGCGAATTCCGTCTCAATCTCGGCGAAGCCGGCAACGCCAAGCAGTATCTGTCGCTGGACGGCTTGCAGATCTGGCAGGAAGAGGCCGGCAACCTCGCCAATTTCACGGCCGGCTCAGGCTTTGCCGGCGCCCACACCAACTATCTCGCCTACAATCTCGATGCGGGCGCCGACCGCTGGATCGGTCTCAAGGAGGGACTTAACGGAAACGGTGCCACCCAAACTGAATTTACGATTCTGATCCCTGACTCCTATTTCATCAACGACCCGTCGCATCGCTACGTCACGCTCTATTCCGAATTCGGCATGCAGCCCGGCTGGGAAGCGGACAGTTCGTCGGAGGAGTGGGGGCTGAGCCACGCGAACGGCGGCGCGGTTTCGGCGATGACGGTTCACAAGACCGCGACGGTGCCCGGCGGCACCGCCGATGTCGTGGGCGAGGTGATCTCCTATGCGGTCACGGTCGCAAACGTCGGCAATACGAACCTGACCGGCATCACCGTCACCGACCCATCGGTGAGCAATCTTGCCGCGGTGCTGAGCGGCGGCTTCAACGTCGGCGATACCAATCACGACAACCAGCTCAGCGTCGGCGAGACCTGGCAATACACCGCCAGCCACACGGTGACGCAGAACGACCTCGACAGCAATGGCGGTGGCGACGGCGCGATCGAAAACACGGTGACGGCCGACAGCGCCCAGACCACTCCGGTTTCGGATACCAGCTCCGTAACGGTCGAAAGCGCCGCAAGCATGACGCTCGCGAAGACAGCGAACGTCACTTCGGTGGATTCGGCGGGCGATGTCATCAATTACACGATCAATGTCGCGAACACAGGCACGGTGACGTTGACCAGCCTGCAAGTCAACGATTCACAGGTCAATGTGTTCACGCCGAGCAATGGTGACCCCATTGTCGGGCCCCCGCTCATCGTTCCAACTACCGGACCAAGCGGCGAGTACAACGCCGGCGATACGAACGAGAATGGTTTTCAGGACCCTGGCGAGACGTTCCAGTACCATATCCTCGGCGACGACAATAACAACGGCGTGGAGGACCCCGGCGAAACGTTCTATCGCACGAATGTCGGTGACACAAACCAGAATGGTGTGGAGGACCCGGGCGAGACGTTCCAGTACTACAACGCCGGGGACACCAATCATAACGGTGTGGAGGACGACGGCGAAACGTTCCAGTACTCTGTCAGCCACGCCGCAACCCCGGTTGACGCCGATCACGACGGCTTCAACGACGGCGATGTCAACCATGACAACAACCTGGACCTCACCGAAACCTGGCAGTACACCGTCACTTACACGGTGACGCAGGCCGACATCGACAATGGCGGCGTCGTCCAGCCGGGCCTCACCCACGACAACACCGCGACGGCGACCTCTGCGCAAGCGTCTGCCGAGGACACCGAGACGGTCACGATCGTCCAGGATCCGCGCGTCACGCTCACCAAGGGCGCGGTGGTCGCGGATGGCACGGCAGACGAAGTCGGCGACGTGATCAACTACACGATCAACGTCGCCAACACCGGCAACATGACGTTGACCAGTCCTGTTGTCAGCGATCCGTCGGTCAGCGGTCTCGCCTATGTGAGCGGCGACGCCGACAACGACGGCAAGATCGATGTCGGCGAGACGTGGGTCTACAGCGCGAGCCATACCGTCACGCAGGCCGACATCGACAATGGCGGCGTGGTTAACCCGGCGCTCACCTACAACAACACCGCCTCGGTGACGACCGCTCAGGGCACGCAGATGCTGAACGCCGACCCGGACGCCAACGACACGGGCTCGGCGTCGGTGCCGATCGTGCAGGATCCGCGCGTGAATTTGGTGAAGGCGGCGTCCGTAGCCGACGGCACCGCAAATGCTGCGGGTGACGTGATCAACTACACGATCACCCTGACCAACACCGGCAACATGACGCTGACGGGCGTGACTGTAATCGACCCATCGGTATCGAACCTGACGTTTGTCGGCGGTGACGACGGCGACGGCAAGCTCGAACTTACCGAGACGTGGACCTACACCGCGAACCATATCGTCACTCAGGCCGATATCGACAATGGCGGCGTGGTCAATCCGGCGCTCGCGTACAACAACACCGCGTCGGTGACGACCGCTCAGGGCGCCGCCGATCCGGACGCGAACGACAGCGACTCGGCGTCGGTGCATCTCGTGCAGAACCCGCACGT
>JAXDOA010000634.1:0-2550 GCA_034669125.1 Hyphomicrobiales bacterium | reverse complement strand
GACGTCGATCAGGACGGGGGGAAACAGTCCCGGGATGGCGGTCGAGGCCTGCAGCACGCCGCGGAATAGCTTCAGCGCCGCCTCGTCGCCCCTGGCGGCGATCGCGCCCATGTTCCAGACGACGCCGCGCTGCGCGTCGAGGTTGGTGGTGGCGATGAACAGGCGGCGGCCGCGCTTGTGCGCCTCGGCGACCTGCGCGAGCAACTCCGGGGTGACTTCCTTCGCGATGAGGCGTTTGAGCGGCCAGGTGTCGACCAGGCTTTCGGGAGTCTTGGTGTCCTCGAAAATGTCACCCGCATTGTATTCGGTGTAGGCGCGCTTGAGCCCGGCGTCCTGCGATGGGCCGATGAACGCATAGGGCGCCATCAGCGAGCCGGTGCTGACACCGGTGACGACGGAAAATTCCGGCCGCTTGCCGGTTTCCGACCAGCCATTGAGCAGGCCTGCCCCGAAGGCACCGTCGCCGCCTCCGGTCGACAATGCCAGCCAGGGTCCGGGCGTTTGGGGCAGCGCGGCGAGGAAATCCTTTTCCGAATCGGCCCAGAAGCGCGCGTCGGGAACGCCCGGGATGATGGCCGCCGCCTGATCCTCGGCGGTGAAGTCCGGACGCGACGGCTGCTCCGGCTGTTTGGCAGGCTCCGGCGTCTGCGCAATGTACTTGGCGCAGCTGCGCGGATTGTTCTTGGCGAAGACCGGGTTGGCGCAGGCGGTTGCGAGGTCGCGCTGCTTCTTCGTCTGCTGCGTCTGCTGCGCCGCCGCCGGGTCGATGGCATTCAGCGGAAGCGCGACAAGGCACGCAAGGACAGCGACCGGCAAGAAACGCATGTCAGCTCCAAGGCAGGAGACGCGAGGGGAAGGGGAAATCATGCCGGGGCGGCAAACGCAAGTGTGCGGCGGTTTCGTTTTTTTGTTTGGCCTGCTCGCGGGGCCGTCACGTCTTGGTCTGGTCGCCGGTCGTGTCGTGTCGCTGCTTGCGCATGCGGTCGATGTGGGAATCCGCCGCCGCAATGCCAGTCCGCCGGCTCGCTATTTTGGCTGTACGCTCGGGTTGCCGCCGGGCGAACCGGGCGGCGGAATGACTTTCATCGTGCCGCCGTCGGGTGGCCTCTGCTGGATTCCGGCATCGACGCCGGCCGGCGGGCAGATAACGCCCTTCGATTCGGCGAGCTGATCGCTCAGCGTGCCTTTCGAGTCGCGGCCGACGGCCGGCGCATTCGCGCCGGAGCCGGGCGGGCAATCCGCTCGCGGCTGGCTATCCGGCGCCACGGTCTGGGCCTGTGCGCCCAAGACGCCAAGCGAATTGGTGAGCAAAAGGGCAAGCAATAATCTGCGCGGCATGACGATTCCTTGGTGCGGCCCTCACCGACAAGAACGCGCCGCACCGCGATGCCGTTCCCACGGCGGAAACGCCTCGTCGAAATCATGATGGCGGCGTATCGCCGCGCGGACTTCTGGAGAGGTTAGCGCCGCTCCGCGCTCCATGATCCGGCGCATGATGACGACGACCCGGCGCCGCGCCACGTTCCCGAGCCGGAAGTGCTCGAAAGCCGGCCCGCACCGTTCGCGCTCTGCGATCCAGCCCAGACGCGCACCTGCACGTACCCGTTGGGACTGACCTGCCCATTCACGTTGACGGCCGCGCTGCCTTCGTAGAACACCCGGCCATTGCGGATCGCAAGCCCATAGCGGTACCCCCGGTCGCACGGACCGCTGTCCGTCACGATCAGCACGCTCCAGTTTCCGTCGAAATTTGTGCGTGCAGCGGCGTGGGCGGGTGCCAGTGTCGCGGCGAGCATGAGTCCGGCGAGGGCCGGAAGGAGCGCGCGGGCGGGGGTCATGGAAAACCTCGGTGGCGTTGGGTCATGCGAAGATGCATACCGAGAAAGGTGAATCAAGACCGGCTGGACGACAAATAGGGTGCAGGAAGCGTGAAGGATATACCCGAGGCCGGACCCGGCGATCCGTTTGCCGATGCCGCCGATGCCGACTATGCCTACAAGCCCTCGCTGGTCGGTGCGCCGTTCCAATTGCGGCTCGCGCGCGATGCGCTCGAATGGACCAAGGGGGGGGTGACCGGCCGCACGCCGTACGATCGCATCCGCCGTATTCGCCTCGGCTTTCGTCCGCAGACCATGCAGCATCACCGGTTTCTCGCTGAAGTGTGGACCGCCGACGGACCGAAGCTGCAGATCGCCTCGACCTCATGGAAGAGCTTGGTCGAGCAGGAACGGTTCGATGAAGGTTATCGGGCTTTCGTGACGGAGCTGTGTCGCCGCGTCGGCGCGGCGGGCGGTCAAACGCTGTTTCAGGCCGGGTCGCCCGTCATCTTGTATTGGCTTGGCATCATTGTGTTTGTGGGCGCGTCGCTCGCGCTCGCGGGGCTCGTGATTCGCGCATTGCAGCAGGCAGCGTGGGGCGGCGCCGCGTTCATCGCGGTATTTCTGGCATTCTTTCTCTGGCAGGCCGGTGCGTTCTTCCGCCGCAACCGGCCGGGAGTCTTCCGTTCCGATGCAGTGCCGGACGCCGTCCTACCCCGGCGGCGGTGAGGTC
>JAXDOA010000633.1:0-2989 GCA_034669125.1 Hyphomicrobiales bacterium | reverse complement strand
CGCCCGGCCGGAGGTGCTGTTCCTCGACGAGCCGACGACCGGCCTGGATCCGCGGGCGCGGATCGAGCTGTGGGACGTGCTCGAGACGCTCGTCGGGGAGGGCGCGACGCTGCTCCTGACGACGCAGTACCTCGAGGAGGCGGACCGGCTCGCGCGCGAGATCGTCGTGATCGACCACGGCCGCGTGATCGCCCGGGGCGACTCGCGCCAGCTCAAGCGGGAGATCGGCGGCGACCAGCTGATGGTGGTGCCGGTCGAGCGGGACGATCTGCGGCGCGTGGCCGGCATCGTCGAGGCGGCCGTCGGTGGACGCGCGAGCGTCGACGACGGCGCCCGGCGCGTGACCGCCCCGGCCGACTCGGGCATCGACGCGATCACGGTGATCGCCGCCGCCCTCAAGGCCGCCGGCATCGCCGTCGAGGATCTCGGCGTCCACCAGCCGACGCTCGACGACGTCTTCCTCACGCTCACCGGCGCCGAGCCGGCTCCGACCGACGCCGACACGGCCGTCGAGGCGATCCGGTGAGCGTCGCCGCTCTGGGCCGCCCGGTCGCGAGCGCCCGGCATCAGGCCGTCGAGGCGATCCGGTGAGCGTCGCCGAGCCGGCGGGCGGCCCGGTCGTGATCGCCCCGGCGCAGGCGCGCCGCGGCGGGGCGCTCGGCGACGTCTGGGTGATCGCCCGGCGCGGGCTGCGCCACATGCGCCGCGAACCGGAGACGCTCGCCGACGCGACCTTCCAGCCGGTCATGTTCGTGCTGCTGTTCGCCTACGTCTTCGGCGGGGCGATCCCCGTGCCCGGCGGCAGCTACCACGAGTTCCTGATCGGCGGCATCTTCGCCCAGACGATCGTCTTCGGCGGGACGTTCGGCGTCGCCGTCGGGATCGCGACCGACCGCTCGAACGGCGCGATGGACCGCTTCCGCTCGCTGCCGATCGGCCCGGGCTCCGTGCTCGGCGGGCACGCCCTGGCGAACCTCCTGAAGATGATCCTGCCCCTGACGCTGATGTCGATCTGCGGCCTCGTGATCGGCTGGCGGATCCACACCGACGTCGCCCATGCCGCGGCCGCCTACGGCCTGCTGATCCTCTTCGGCTTCGCGATGATCTGGGTCGGCGTCCTGCTCGGCAGCATGCTCGCCACCCCGGAGGCCGTCCAGGGCGTCGCGTTCGTCGCGATCTTTCCGGTCACCTTCATCGCCAGCACGTTCGTCCCGACGAGCACGCTGCCCGGGCTGCTGAAGACGATCGCCGAGTGGAACCCGACGTCGTCGCTGGCCAACTCCCTGCGCCACCTGTTCGAGAACCCGGGCGGCGTCGCGCCGCCGGGCGCCGCCTGGCCGATCGCCCATCCCGTGGCCTACACGTTGATCTGGGCGCTGGCGATCGTCGTGATCTGCGCGCCGCTGGCCGTCGCGCAGTACCAGCGCTCGATCCGCTCCTAGAACCCTGGACCGCGACGGGGCGGCGCCGGCGCAGGGCCGCCCCTCCTTCCCCTCCGTACGGACCGTGGGGCGAGCTCCCGCCACCAACCTGACGTTTACGTAAGAAACCGGCTCGGGTAGGATCGGCTGTCGATGTCCTCCCCCGCCGCCTCCGCCCGCTCCCCCCGCCGCCGCCTGGGCGTCGACGCCGACCACCACAACTACAAGTGGTGGGCGCTCAGCTGCACGAGCCTCGGGATGCTCCTGGCGACGGTCAACTCCGGCACGCTGGTCATCGCGCTGCCCGACCTGGAGAAGGCGCTCGGCGTCGGGCTGCTCACGCTGGTCTGGGTGATCCTCGCGTTCATGATCGCCTCGACGGTCCTGGTGCTCACGTTCGGGCGCCTCAGCGACCTCTTCGGGCGCAAGAAGGCGTTCGTCGCCGGCTTCGCGGTCTTCACGGCCGCGTCGCTGGGCGCGGGCTTCGCGACCGGCGGCACCGACCTCATCCTCTGGCGCATCGTGCAGGGCATCGGCGGCGCGCTGCTGTTCGCCAACGCCTCGGCGCTGGTCACCGACGCGTTCCCGCGCGAGCAGCTCGGCGTCGCGATGGGCACGAACGTCATGGTCGCCGGCGTCGGGCTGGTCCTGGGCCCGGTGCTGGGCGGCGCCCTGGTGCAGATCTCCTGGCACTGGGTGTTCTGGTTCAACGTGCCGCTCGGCCTCGCCGGAACCCTGTGGGCCGCGGCGGTGCTGCAGGAGCTGGTCCGCCCGGAGCAGGACCGCGGCTTCGACTGGTGGGGCACCGCCACGTTCGTCGTGGGCCTGACCGGCCTGACGCTCGGGATCTCGCGCGGCGGGATCGTCGGCTGGAACGACACGCTGACGATCGGCGCGCTGGCCGCCGCGGTCGTCCTGCTCCCTGCGTTCGTGCTGGTCGAGCGGCGCACGCGCGCACCGATGCTCGACCTGTCGCTGTTCGCCGACCGCGGCTTCGCGGCCGCCACCGGCGCGGCGTTCCTCGCGGGCCTGTCGCGCTTCGCGCTGACCTTCGTGTTCGTCCTGTACTTCCAGGGCGCGCTCGGCGACGACCCGATCCTCGCCGGCGTCAAGCTCGCGCCGCTGGCGCTGGGCATGTTGGTGTCCTCGCCGCTGGCCGGCGCCTACGCCGACCGCAACGGAGCCCGCATGCTCGCCGCGCTCGGGCTCGTGGTCTCCGCCGTCGGGATGGCGGGCATGACGACGCTCGGCACCGGCAGCTCGTACTGGTGGGCGGCGCTCTGGCTGCTGATCACCGGCCTCGGGTCGGGCATGTTCAACTCACCCAACACCGCGGCGATGATGGGCTCGGTTCCGGTGCACCGCCGGGGCATCGCGGGCGGGACGCGGATGATGCTCCAGAACACGGGCTCGGTGCTGTCGATCGCCTTCGTCCTGGCGATCGTCACGAGCGCCGTGCCGACCAAGGTCCTGCTGTCGATCTTCTCGGGGGTCAGCTCCGGGCTGTCGGACGCCGCGCTGCGGCCGTTCATCCACAACATGCACATGGCGCTGTGGGTCCTGACCGC
>JAXDOA010000632.1:0-3229 GCA_034669125.1 Hyphomicrobiales bacterium | reverse complement strand
GCGATGTTCGGGATTCCGATCAGCGCGCTGTTCGACGCCAATGCGGACACGTCGCCTGGCGAGAGCACGTCAAGCGCGGCTCCGGTCAGGCTCATCCCGGACAAGAGCGCGCTCCGCCTGCTGACGTCGTTCGCAGGCGTCACCAACCGCGCGATCCGCCGCAGCCTCATCGAACTGGTTGATGGAATCGCGAAGGCCGAACGGAAACAAGGAGAGCAAAAATGACACCCGGAAGCGAAGGCAGCGACCCAACGAAAAACGGGCGGAGACGGAGAGCGCCGACTGCGCCGGGCGTGCCGTCCCACGCGACAAGGAAGCGCCGCGCGGGCGCCGAGGATATCGAGATCGGCCGCAAGATCCGCGCGCTGCGGCTGGAGCGCGGGCTGTCGCAGTCCGGCCTCGCGGACGGTATCGATCTGACATTCCAGCAGGTGCAGAAATACGAGAAGGGGACCAACCGCGTCTCCGCCGGGCGGCTGCAGCGCATCGCCGACATGCTCAACACGCCGGTGATGTTCTTCTATGCGGGCATGGGTGCCAAAACGAAGACGAGCGAGCGCCGCGACAGCGGGCTCGACCTCATCCAGACCAAGGGCGCGATGCGGCTGATGCGGGCCTATTCGGAAATCGGCGCGCGCACGACCAAATATGCGCTGGTGGTGCTGGCGGAATCCTTGCGCAACAAGGAGCGCGGGCCGCGCGGGGCTTGAAGCCGCGATCCGGAGACGGCCTTCCGATGTCATTTGGCCGCTCTTGACGGTCGTCGTCCTTGCGTTCAACGGCCCGCTGGCTGCAACATTTGCGCCTCTGAGCCCTTCACCGACCCGTCGGACCGCAGTCACTGCGATTTTACTTTTTCCGATTGCCAATCGGGTGTACGATACATCCTCAAATTGAAAGCATGCGACCGGAGGTCTCGGCAAAGCGCGGCTTTGTGTTCCCGAAGCGCTTCCCTGTGTTCAGGAGGCTATCATGCGGATCATGCGGGTTCTCACGCTCACCTTAAGTCTATTGGCGACATGCCTGATCACCACGGAGGGCCGAGCCCAGTGGGGCGGTTGGGAGAGTCTCGGCGGCGTCATTCTGGAGCAGCCGAGCTGTACCTCCTGGGGCCCGAACCGCATCGATTGCTTCGCCCGCGGCACCAATGCCGCCATGTGGCACCGCTGGTGGAACGGCAGCGCCTGGGGCGGCTGGGAAAATCTCGGCGGCGTCATCATCGAGCAGCCTGAGTGCGTGAGCTGGGGTGCCAACCGCATCGACTGCTTTGCCCGCGGTACCGACGGCGCCATGTGGCACCGCTGGTGGAACGGTGCCGCCTGGGGCGGCTGGGAAAATCTCGGCGGCGTCATCCTCGAGCAGCCCAGCTGCACGAGCTGGGGTGCAAACCGCATCGACTGCTTTGCCCGCGGTACCGATTCCGCCATGTGGCACCGCTGGTGGAACGGCGCCGCCTGGGGCGGCTGGGAAAATCTCGGCGGCGTCATCCTCGAGCAGCCCAACTGCACGAGCTGGGGCGCCAACCGCATCGACTGCTTTGCGCGCGGCACCGACGCCGCCATGTGGCACCGCTGGTGGAACGGTGCCGCCTGGGGCGGCTGGGAGAGCCTGGGCGGCACCATCCTGGAAGCGCCGAACTGCGTGAGCTGGGGCACCAACCGCATCGACTGCTTTGCCCGCGGCACCGACCGCGCCATGTGGCACCGCTGGTGGAACGGTGCGGCCTGGGGCGGCTGGGAGAGCCTCGGCGGCACCATCCTGGAAGCGCCGAACTGCGTGAGCTGGGGCGCCAACCGCATCGACTGCTTCGCCCGCGGCACCGACCGTGCCATGTGGCACCGCTGGTGGAACGGTGCCGCCTGGGGCGGCTGGGAGAACCTCGGCGGCATCCTCCTGGAGGCACCGGTCTGCGTCAGCTGGGCGGCAAACCGTCTCGATTGCTTCGGCCGCGGCATCGACCGCGCAATGTGGCATCGGTGGTGGCCGGCGTCGTCGGCGGCAACCGGCCAGCGCAAGTCGATCAACGCGCTGAGCGCCGCTGAGCTGATGTCGTTCCGCCGTGGCGTCGCCACCATGATGTCCCGCAACACGGCGCCGCGCGACAGCGCGGACTTCCGGCGCAGCTGGATTTTCTGGGCCAACGCGCATGCGCATTTCGGGGCGGATTGCGCCGGGCCGGTCACCGGTTCGGGCATGGCAGGTGTGACGACTTTCACCGCTACGTTCGCGGCCGAAACCGCGACCTGGTGCCGCTGCGAACACGGCACCGAACCGTTCCTGACGTGGCACCGGATGTATCTTTGGTATTTCGAACGCGTCCTGCAGCAGGCGGCCGGCGACATGTCGCTGCGGCTGCCGTTCTGGGATTATGCGACCGATCCGACCCTTCCGGCGGCCTATCGCGACGCGACGTATGTCAACGAGTCGGGCAGCACCGTGCCCAACCCGCTGCGCGTCGCGGCCCGTCAATCCGGCCTCAATGCGGGCACGTCTTCGCTTGCGTCAGGGACGACGTCCGCGGCGAGCGCGATGACAGCGACATCGTACGGGCCGTTCAACGGCTCGCTGGAGAACGGTCCGCACGGGCCCGTCCACTGCGCGGTGGGGGGCGGCTGTGGGGTCGGCCTAATGGGCGCGGTGCCGGCTGCGGCGCTCGATCCCATCTTCTATGCGCATCACACCAACATCGACCGGCTCTACGAATGCTGGCTGAGAGTCAACGAGCCGGCGCGGTTGCCGGGCAATGCGACGCACCTCAACACGCAGTTCAGCTTCATCGATGCCGACGGGAGTACGGCGGTGCGGAAGGTGAGCGACATGTTGCGCCTCTCGCAGCTCGGCTATTCCTACGCGGCCGGGGGAGGTTGCCCGGCGGTCCCGGCGGTTCCGGCGGCCGGGGTGGCCTTGGTGGCGGAGGGACCGAGCGCGAACGAAGCGGCCGGAGCGGCAGCTGCCGCCCCCGCGGCCCCCACAGCGGCGAGCGGGCGCGCCATCGCCTCCACGGGCGAGACGCGTCTTGAACCCCGCGTGACGCGCGTGCCGATGAGCGTCACCAGGAGCGCGACGGAGGGTCTCGCCGCGCCTGCCGCGCCGTCGGCCGGAGGCCAGGTTCATCTGGTGATCGAAGGCCTCAAGTTCGATGCGACGCCGGGGGCGCTCTACAATGTCTACGTCGTGAATGCCGCCGGCGCGCGCGAGCAGGTGGGGGTGATCAATTTCTTCACTTTCA
>JAXDOA010000631.1:0-4695 GCA_034669125.1 Hyphomicrobiales bacterium | reverse complement strand
CAACTCTCGAAGCATCTGTGAGAAACGCTTGGGCCGCGCCTCATGAAAAGATGCGCCGCAATTACATCCACACGCCGTCGGCTAAGACCCTGGCAGCGCCGGCAGCCTGAGGAACAAATGCGATGGTGGGAATCACTGGGTTAGTTCGCCGCCCGATCCAGTAAGCTCCGCCGGTCATCGCGGCGAGGATAATGCCACCAATCACCCAGCCCAAGCTCATCCGATTTTGCCAGGCATCTATGGACAAAGCCTCTTCGATAACTGTACAGCAGGTTTGGCTTCACCAATGTGCACATGGTTCAGATCAACACGTCATACGTTTATCTCCGGACCGGTAAAATCTTCGAGGGCAGAGAGTGGCAAAGCTGGCTCACTCTCGAGCCAGGCTGGTATAGTTCAGATGAACTATACGGGCGCGGTTGTGCCGACATTTGTCCGGCTGCCCTGCGCGTATAGACTTACCAGAGTAAGCAATCTGCTTTCGAGGTTAACGATCATGCGTCATCTCCCGTATACTGCCCATCCCTTGCGACAAAGATCGCGAATCCGAATTGCATACCCGGCGCTAATTCTCGCCGGCTTCACTTGCATTCTTCAGACTCCGGCTCTCGCACAGCAGCCAGCCACGATATCAGGCTTTTTGGCGGACCCCTCAGGTTCAGGCGTGGCCAATGCCAGCCTTACCCTGACCAACCAGGATACCGCGGTTGCCCTGATGACCCAGAAGTCGGAGTCCAGCGGAAACTTCGACTTCCCCTCTGTCCCGGCGCCGGGTACTTATTCGATCTCAGTTCAGGCAGGCGGGTTTACGCGCCGCGAAGAAAAGGGCATTACGGTGACGGCCGGTGAGAGAAGGTCGGTCGGAACGCTCACTCTCGCTGTCGGCAGTGTCAACGAGTCAGTAACGGTGCAGGCCAGCACCACTCCCGTTCAAACCGAAAGTGCGGATCGTTCGGCTTCCCTTGACCGGCACGAGATCGGAGCTCTTCTGGCCCGAGGATTGAATTATGGAAGCTTACTGAGAAGCCTTCCGGGGGTTTCGGGTGGTCAAGACCCCAGCGGCCCGGGCGGCAACACGACAATCTATAATTCCATCAACGGAACGCGCGCAAGCTCCACGATTCCAAGTATCGATGGGGTCAATGCCGCGGATCCATCCAGCCAGGGTCAGTTGTACGCCGCTCCCTCCACGGACTCGCTGGTCGAAATTAATGTTAAGACCTCAAACTATCAGGCGGAATACGGCGGCAGTGCCGGAGCTGTCATTAATCTGGTGACCAGATCGGGCACGAAAGAGTTCCACGGGGGCCTGTATGGGTACCTTCGCAACGAGGACCTGAACGCGAACAGCTTCTTCAATAACAAGAACAATGTTCCAAGACCGAGATACAGATATTTCACCGGCGGCGGCAGCGTCGGCGGTCCCGTCTATGTTCCGGGAAAATTCAACACCAACAAGAATAAGGTCTTCTTCTTCTTCAACGATCAATACAGCTACCAGGGAAACCCCGGCAGCGTACAGCGGCTCACCATGCCCACCGCCAGGGAACGGGCGGGTGATTTCTCCGAAAGCCTGACAACTGGCGGAGTTGTGATCCCGGTCTACAGGCCCGGCACCAAAATCCAATATCCCGGGAACATCATTCCCGCAAGCGAGCAGAATGCTTTAGGGCAGAAGCTCCTCAATGTGTTTCCGGTGCCCAATTACAACAATCGGGCTGTAAGCGGAGGCAACTACAATTTCCTTTTCCAGAACACGCCAGTGACCCGCAGAAATGAATATACTTACCGGCTGGACTTTGCCCTAACGGACAAGCTTCGATTGTACGGGCGTAACAATCAAATCAACAACAGGCAGACTGGCTTTTCCATTGGCGTCCTTCCCGGACCCCCGTGGGGGTTGGTTGAGGGATTCTATAGCAGCCACAGTACGACCCCATCCATTAATCTTGTCTATACGATTTCTCCCACGTTAATCAACGAGCTGACCTTTGGCGTGAATCACTGGGATGAGCCCGGCGGTCCTCTGGATAAAACGCAGTTAGCCAAAGCACAGCGCGCAACCTACAACCTTCAGTCGCTGGGGCAATGGTATCCATCGGCTAACGCGTATGATTACCTGCCGAGAATGGACTTCTCTGATGTTCCGTCCGCAGCCGGATTTTCTTACGACTCCCGGACGCCCATCGATGGGGCAACCACCATCTTCACCCTTACGGATAATCTGACTAAGGTTCTCGGAAAGCACACGATCAAAGCCGGCTTTGCATATACTCGAAGCCGGAGCTATAAGGGTAACCAGGGGAGTGCATTCTCGGGACAGTTCCAGTTCGGCAGGGACGTAAATAATCCGCTCGATGCGAACTACGGTTACGCAAACGCGATCCTGGGAAACTTCGATTCCTATCTGGAAAGCTCAGCCCGGCCAGGTGCGGACTTCCGTGCCGGTGCGCTCGAAGAGTACGTGCAGGACTCCTGGCGGGTGAACAGAAGACTGACTCTGGAGTTCGGAATGCGCTTTACGTCGTGGATTCCCTGGCACCAGCGTTCCGATATCGAATCCGGCTTCGACCCAAAATCGTGGGACCCTTCCAAAGCCTCCTCGCTGTACACCCCGGGTCTGAACTCGGCTGGCACGCGCGTGGCAATCAATCCGGCTACGGGCGCACAACTCCCGGCTGTTTAGATAGGCGCGATCGTGCCCGGTGTGGGAGATGTGCTGAACGGATTGCTCCTCGCCGGTAAGCCAGGAGTGCCGCAGGGTCTTACGAAGGTTCAGTTCATCACGCCCGGTCCGAGATTCGGTTTTGCATACGACCTGTTCGGCGACGGCAAAACGGCTCTCCGCGGAGGGTTCGGCGTCAGCGTTCTGCCGCAGACCCAGATCGATACGGGTCTCCAGAACCTGCCGCCGAACAACTATACGCCACAGACCTACTATGGAACGCTGAATTCCTTCCTGAGTACGGCCGGAACGCTCTTCCCCTCGAATGTAAGGGGCACGGACTGGTCCCAACTGGCTCAAAGCTACAATTTCAGCCTCGGGGGTCAACGCGAGGTCGGCTTCGCGACGGTGATCGACGTCGCTTTCGTAGGCAATCTGGGGCGGCATCTTCTGCTCGCTCAGAACCTGAATCAGCTTCCATATGGCGCAAGGTTCCTGCCGCAAAATCAGGATCCAACGACCGGACGACCCCTGCCGGACAGCTTCCTTCGACCTTATAAGGGTTTGGGCACGATCAATTACACCGAACCGGTGGGGACTTCAAACTACTATGCTCTGCAGGTGCAGGCGAATCGCCGGTTTTCACGGGGCCTCGAGTTCAAAGCGAACTGGACCTGGTCCAAGTCTCTGGATTACGGCTCTGGCGACGGTAACACGATCCCAACCTATGCGGACAGAAGGTTACTATCCTATGGCCTTTCCAGTTTCGACCGCACTTTCATCACGAATATCGCCGGGCTATACGAAATCCCGGGTTCCAACCACCTGCGCAATCCGATCCTCAAAGCAGCGCTGGGGAACTGGAACTTATCCTCGACAATCACCTTTGCCAGCGGAGCGCCCTCGGGCATCGGCACCTCGACCGCCGGCTTCACTTTGCAAAATGGCGCCGATCTTATTGGGGGAGGCGATGGCCAAAGGATCAATGTATCCGGCAATCCTCAACTCGGATACGGTGATCGTAATGGTAATCGCTTCTTTGACACCAGCCTGTTCGCGCCGCCTCCGCTGGGCTACATCGGAAATGCAGGCCGGGTTGTTTTTCGAGGACCTGGACAGAACCAGTGGGATTTGGCCACGTTCAAGGATTTCACTCTGCATGAGAACTTTAAGTTCCAGCTTCGTGGCGAGTTCTACAACGCGTTCAATCATACGCAGTGGTCCGGGGTTGATACCACGGCAAGGTTTGACGCGAGTGGAAAGCAGATCAACGGGACGTTTGGCCAGGCGAATGGAGATCGCGGTGGTCGAGTCATACAGCTTGCAATGAGAGTCAATTTCTGATATCGAGCGACTCTGTCAAGCCCGGAATATTTCCGGGTTTGACGGTCTTTGAATTTGCTTTTCCGGCCGCGCCTCCGTGTCAGGGGAGAGCGCGGCCTTTTTGTTTGGAAAGTAAAGCGGGTAGCGGCGGGTGAGGCATTTGCGACGATTGATCACTCTGATATAGGCGGGTCGCACCCGCAGGTCATGATCCATCGGGAGCTGCCTCTGACTGCGGAGCGCGGATTGGATCCGGAGGCCGTACCACATAGGAATTACTCAGTCCCGCATAATATAGAGTACCCTCGAGTCTGCGAAAGCGTCTTAAAGTTATGGGCAACCCTCGTGGTGTGAGACGTGATTTCGAATGGCTCGAGCGTCGTCGTTTGAAAGCTTTGAAATCGCTGAGGCAGGGGCTGAACCAGAGCGAAGCAGCGCGCCGGCTTGACGTTTGCAGCCAAAGCGTGAGCCGATGGGCGAAAACTCTGGAGGAGAAAGGCGAAAAGGGTCTGAAGGCTGCAGGGCGGGCGGGGCGTATGCCGCTGCTGGATGCCCGGCAGCGCCCGCAACTGGTAAAGCGGTTACTGGAAGGCCCGGAGAAACTCGGCTATGAAACGCCACTGTGGACTTGCCCACGGGTGGCAGATCTGATCGGGCGCGAGTTCGGGGTCCATTACCATGCCGGTCATGTCTGGAAGTTGCTGCGG
>JAXDOA010000630.1:0-2619 GCA_034669125.1 Hyphomicrobiales bacterium | reverse complement strand
GACGACGTTGACCGCGGTCGCGACGCTGTTGGTGCCGCCCGGGTCGAAGGTGACCGTGGCTCCATTCTGGAAGCCGGAGCCGGTGATCGTGAGGTTGGTGCCCCCGCCAACCGGCCCGCGCGTGACCGACAGCGAGTCGATGGCCGGCGGCGCGACGTAGGTGAAGCCATTGGGCTTGGTCGCCGACTGCCCGTCGGTGTTGGCCACGGTGACACCGAACGTCCCGGCTGTCGGGTGCGCACCGGTCGTGGCGGTGATGGTCGAGTCGTTCACAGTGTTGACCGCGGCGGCCACCCCGCCGATGGTCACGGTGGCGCCGGGAAGGAAGCCCGAGCCGGAGATCGTGATCGCCGTACCACCGGCGGTCGGGCCGCTGGATGGGCTGACCGTAGTGATGGTGGGCGCCGGGACGTAGGTGAACCTGTCGGCCGAGCTGGTGTCGGAGGACCCGCCCACGGTCTTCACCACCACGTCGACCACGTCGCCATCGGCGGCCGCCTTGGCCGGGGAGTTCACCGTGATCACGGTGTCGGTGCAGCTTCCAGGGACGGTCGCGGCGGCTGTGCCGAACTTGATCGAGCTCACGTTGCACGTCGCGCCGCCGCCGAGGAAGCCGGTGCCGTGGATGTCCACACTCGTCCCGCCGGCCTCGGGGCCGGTGCTCGGGCTGAGGCTGGTGACCGTTGGCTTGGCGACATAGAGGAAGGCGTCAGACGCGCCCGGCGTGGACGCCAGCGTGTGGTTGGTGACCACGATGTGGACGCTGCCGGCGCCCTGCGCGGGACTGGTGGCGGACATGTGGGTGTCGTTCGTGACGGTGCACGCCTGCGCGGTCACCAACCCGAACTTGACGTCAGACGGGCAGACCACACCCAGGAACCCTGTGCCAACTATCGAAACGACCGTTCCCCCCGCCACGGGCCCACCTGTCGGGTTGATCGAGGTGATGGTCGGGGCCTGGAAGGCATATGTGTACTTGTCGGCGCCGACAGCCGCCGAGGGGCCTCCGTCGGCCGTGGTCACGATCACGTCCACCGCGACCGGGTCTCCGGGCGTGTACGTCGGGGCGGTGGCGGTCACCTGGGTGTCGCTTCCCGCCGGGGCAAACGCTGCCGCGTGACCACCGAAGGTGATCGATGTGATGTTGGACGTCCCGCTGATGCCCCAGAACCCGGTCCCGCTGATCGTCACCGAGGTACCGCCGGTGGCAGGGCCGGTGGCGGGCTGAAGGTGGGTGACCGTGGGCGCAGCGGCATACGTGAACTTGGAGTTGGCGCTGTTGACCGAGGTGCCGCCGCACGTCTGCACGGTGACGTCGACCACGCCGTTACCCGCGGGGCTCACCACCGTGAGGTGGTTGTCATCGACGACATTGAGCGGGCCCGAGGCGGGGGTGCCGCCGAACTGAATGGAGGCGGCACTCGTGACGTAGGTGAACCCGGAGCCCGTAACGGTGACGGTCGTGCCGCCTGCAGCGGGGCCCCGTGTCGGGCTGACCGCAGTGACGGTTGGAGTGGGCTCGAACGTGAACTGGTCCGCGGTGCCGTTGTTGGCTGATGTCCCGACGGTGTTGGTGACATGGACGTGGACGGCGCCCGCCGCGTGACTCGGGCTGGTGACCGTCGCGTGCGTGTCATCGACCACATGGAACCCAGTGCCGGCCGTGCCGCCATAGTCGGCCGCCGTAGCAGTGGTGAAGTTGGTGCCGGTGATGCTGGTGAGGGTGCCACCGCTGCTGTTGCCGCAGACCGGCGCGACGGCGGTGACCGTGGGACTGCCGACTATGGAGAACGCGGTCATGACGCCGAGGACAAGGAGCATGGCGGTGATCGCCATGACCGCCAGCGCGCGTAGCGCGGTTCTCACGTCAGCCACAATTCCACCCTCCCAATTAGGTCGGCGCAAGTGTGGTCCTGTGGACGGCGCACGTCAACTACTTTGAGCAGAATTCCATGCTGGCAAATCAGCCGCCGCGATTGCGCAATGACAACGATTGCAAAGCAACTCGCCTAGGCTGTCGGCGATGAGCCTCGCCCCCAACCAGTTCCGCGCCGGCCGGTTCCTGATGCTCGCCTTCCTGGCCATCCTGCTGCAGCGAGATGTCGCGGACCTCCTGACGGTCTCTCCCGCCCCGGGGTCACTGCTGGCATCGCAGTTGCTGATCGGCGGCATCTGCCTGGTCTACGGCTGGTTCTGGTTGCGACTCGCGGGGAGCGACGATTGGCGCCGATCCGGCCTGGCGCTGGTGGTCCTCACCGTCCTGGTCACGGTGTTCACGATCCTCGACCCCGGGCGGTCGTACCCGTTCTACTACCCCTACTACTACTGCGCGATCGTGGCCGGCGCCGCGTTCAGCTGGCGGCCCGCGCTGGCCGCCGTCACGGCGATGGTCGCCCTGGCCACGGTGGTAGTGGCCGCCCTGCACGGTCGCGGGGTGGTCGCCCTGGACCTGGTCGTGGTGATGATCCTCCTCGGCCTCGGTTCGGTGGCAGTGAGGCGCCACATCGCCAACTTTGTCCAGCTGCAGATGGCTCGTGACGAGATCCGCCGGCTGGCGGTTGCCGAGGAGCGCTTGAGGCTGGCGCGGGACCTGCACGACCAGCTGGGGCAATCGCTCTC
>JAXDOA010000629.1:0-2550 GCA_034669125.1 Hyphomicrobiales bacterium | reverse complement strand
AGCTGGATGACGGTGGTCAGCACGCCGGTGACGAAAGGCACGCCGCGCCACTCGATGTTCGGCCGCGCCCGCGCGGGCAGCAGCTGGATCATGAACGGCATCAGGCCGAGCCCGATATAGACCACTGCCTTGCTGGGAACGACCGCCACGGTGCGCATGATCGCGAACGCCAGCACGGCGCCGACGACGTAGACGAAGAAGATGCGCCAGAGCACGAAGCGCCACCACAGCACGGCGCGCCAGCCATTCGCCACGAACTGGATGATCGAGAAGATCACCATGCCGGTCGCGACGTCGAAATAAACGAGCAGCACGCCGACCAGGATCATGCCGCCCGCCATCCCGAACAGGCCCGAGATGAACGAGGTCGAGATGATGGTGCACGCGATGAGGACGAAGTCGAAGGGGGTCATCTGCGGTCCGTGGCTCGCGCGGCATCCCCGAGCGGAACCCGGTTCATATCAGCAAGCCGGGTTACGCGGCAGCAGGAACTGTGTCGAGGTGGAGGCTCGTCAAAACAGAAGCCATCTGTTACGCGAAAACGGGAATTTTGAGGGGAATTACGTTGCGAACGGGGGACGATTCGAGAATCGATTGTCTGACGTCGCTGCGCTTTTTCGCAGCCGCGATGATCGTGTGGCTCCACGTTGGCGGCGCGATGGGGATACCAAGACTCAACAACTTTGCGCTCGGCGGCGGCGTTTCGATCTTCTTCGTCCTTTCGGGCTTCATCCTCACGTATCGGTATCCCCAGCTGAACAGCCCAAAAGAAATCGGTCTCTTTCTGGCCTCACGCATCGCGCGAATCTGGCCAGCCTACGCGGTCGGCGTTTTCCTGGAACTGTACATTGTCTGGAACACGAGGCTGTACAAAGCCGAGTTCATTCCGCACCTCGCGATCAATCTTGCGATGATACAAACTTGGGTGCCAACAACGTGGTTCGCCGACTCGTTCAACTTACCGAGCTGGAGCGTCTCAACAGAATACTTCTTCTATCTCGCGTTTCCGTTCCTGATTGCCAGTTTCGAGAGGACCTGGTGGTGGAAGCTGGCACTCGCCGCTCTAAGCGCGATGGTCATGGTAACGATCGCGATGGCGATCAAGGCCGAATATGGCACTGGTACGGTGCCCGGCATCTTGTTGATGTACGAGCACCCGCTGGCCCGAATTCTGGAATTCGTCATCGGAATGTGTGCCGCGCTGGTCTACCGCCGCGTCGCGCACATGCAATTTCGCTCCAGCATGGCGACGATCGCCGAGGCCGCGGTGGTGTCGATCCTGATCGCAACGGTTTATCGCTGGGGGACCGAGTATATCGATAATCATCTGGGCCGATGGTACTACGCGGGCCCCGACCTCGCGCTTCCCGCTGCTGCCGTGATCGTCGTCATGGCACTTCAACGGGGCGCGATCAGCAGGGTACTTGCGGCTCGTCCACTCGTGTTTCTCGGCGAGATTTCGTATTCGATCTTTCTGATCCACTACCCCATCGCGCGCCTGATGGGGGATGCGATCAAGAAATATCCCGAGAGCCCGCCGTGGGCATGGGGTGTCGGCTATGTCGCCATCGTGCTGCTGGCATCGTGTGCGATCTATTTCATCGTCGAACGCCCAATGCGCCGCGCAATCGTATGGGGCGCGAGATGGGTGCTGGAGAGACGGAAACTACAAGAAGCGTGACTCTGGCCGCCTAGGCACTCCTCGCCAGCGCGCCGTCGATCATGCCGACGGCATTGTCCACGCCATAGACCGCCACGAACGAACCGAAGCGCGGGCCTTTCTCCTGGCCGAGCAGCACCTGGTAGAGCATGTTGAACCAGTCGAGCGAGACGCCGGGGCGGCCGTCCTTCGCGGGCTTCTTCGTGTCGAGGAATGGCTCGCGCCGGCCGATCTCGTAGACGACATTCTGGATGTCCTCGGCGGTCGCGCTGGCGGGCAAGTTCGAGAGCGCATCGCGCAGATCGGTGAGCGCCTTGCGCTCGCTGTCCGTCGGCTCGCGGAACTTCTTCGTCGGCGCGACGAAGTCGCGATAGTAGTTGATCGCGTAGCCGACCATCGCGTCGAGCTTCGGGTGCGTCTGCGGCGTGACACCGCGCCGGTAGCGGCCGATGAAGCCCCACAGCGTCCCGGCATTCTCGGCGTTCGAGGACGACACCAGCGTGAGCAGAAGCTGGAACGTCACCGGCATGTCCATCGTCGGGGGATGTCCCGAATGGATGTGCCACACCGGATTCGACAGCCGCTGCTTCTCGTCCTGGCGCTGATAGCCGTTGAGGAATTGCTGGTAGTCGTCGACCGCACGCGGGATCACGTCGAAGTACAGCCGCTTCGCCGATTTTGGATTCTGGTACATGAACAGCGAGAGCGATTCCGGACTCGCGTAGCGCAGCCATTCCTCGATGGTCAGCCCGTTGCCCTTCGACTTGGAAATCTTCTGTCCCTTGTCGTCGAGGAAGAGCTCATAGTTGAAGCCCTCGGGCGGGGTCCCGCCGAGCGCGCGGCAGATTTCGCTGGAAAGCTTAACCGAGTCGATCAAATCCTTGCCGGCC
>JAXDOA010000628.1:0-4718 GCA_034669125.1 Hyphomicrobiales bacterium | reverse complement strand
CAAGGTGCTCACTCCGGAGATGCCGGTTCACCTTCTCGCCGCCGTACGGGGCATACAGGAACGAGAGATCCGCGTAATTGCCGCTCAGCAGCCACGTCCGACGCAGATTAAAGGCCTGATTGCCCGGAATGATCGAGAGGAAGGCGTTCAGGGCGTTATAGGTTTCGCGGATCAGAGAAGCTTCGTGATTGCCGAAGATCTTCATGACGTCGGACGCAGCGCGCCTGAGCCGGGCCTGGTTGCCGGAATCGTAAAGCACGACCGTGAAAGAGAACTCTCCCAGATATTCTCCGTCGTTATTGATGCGCGCAAGAGTCCTGTCGAGGTCCTCCACGTCGTTGACGGCGGATTTGTCGGCGATCACGTTCTGCCGGTTCCCGCGGTTGAGAACCATGCTGAGAATGGACGGGAGATCGGCAACCCACTGGGACCAGTGGAAATGGTTCTGCGCGGTCCGGATGGTTGTGATGGCTCTGTCATTTGAGATGCGCTTGAATTCCGTGCACAGAACGAAATTCGTCTCGAGCGCCAGCAGATCCCGGAGGACATGCGGGAACGTACTGTGGGGTGGTTCTTTGAGGGAGAGCACCTCCAGCCGGGCATCTCCGACGGAGATCCCTTCCCGGCTGCAGGTAAGCGGCGAACTCGCCATGTAATAGTCGATGTGGCCGGAATGCTTCAGCCTTTCCGCGCGGGCGATATCGGGATCGAAGTTCGTCAGCTCGCGGAAGAACTGAAACGCCTCCTGCTTCCCGAGCAGGGTGATGCCGAGGAGATCACTGATGTTCCGCCGGAAGGATTGAGCGCGGTCCAGAAGGACAGCGCGGTGACGCTCCAGTTCCGCCGTTACTACCCGCAGCACCTTCTTCGTCGAGACCGTACGATGGAGAGCGCGGTCCTGATTTAGTGCCGGTGGTTCATAGAGCAGTACGTAAACCAGCCGGATTGTGTACAGGCCCGCCGGCTTCCCTTCCAGATGCTCCCGCCGGTCACTGACCGTGCTCCGGACCGCCGGGCTCGGGTAATCCCTTTTCTGATCAAGATCTGCGCGGTCCTGCTTAATCACGTACTGATACAGGCGGAACTGCTCATCGAACAAACGCCAGGCTGCCGCCACCCGTCGTGTGCCGGATTCCAGCATCGAATTGGTGAGGCACTCGTAATCGATGCCCTCGGCTGTCAATACAACCCCCAGCTGGTTGCTCTTCGTCAGGAACACGTTTTCGTCAATGAACCGGTGCGGGGCAAGCAGAGAATTGAAGGCGCCGGCATCGCGGTATGGTTTCAGGAATCTGGGCAGAGGGACCATAGCTTCTTTGCTTATTGCCTGACCTCAAGCAGCCGGAACCAGGCGCGCTTCATCGGGTCATAAAGGTCCTTCTGCTTTCGGACCTGGTCGAGGATCATAAAGAGGTTCGGGTCGTGGCGTGTCAGACGGCGCCCGATCATACAAAGGGAAAAGAACAAAATGAGGCCGGCGATCCGGGATCCGTTTGCGCCCACGATCACGCCGAAAATGAAGGCAATACCGGCGAGCCGGCGATCAAGTCCGACAATCAGCAGGGGTTTATTCAGAGCTCGCGCCGCGGGTCTTGTCATATCACCGTTCTTAAAGAGCCTGTACCCAGGAGACAATGGGGGAGGCAAACAAAGCGAGAACAAGCCCGAGCAAAAGCCCGGACATTTTTGCCACGGTGCCTGGACCGCCCGCCATCATGCCGATGCCGCAAATAATGCAAAGGATGATGCCGAGCCATTTGGCGATGGCGATCATTTCGACTGCAATCCCCTGCGCCGCCCGGCCAAATGAACTGGATTGGGCAAAAGCTAAGGTTGCGGTCAGGCCGATTAAAAACAGCCACTGCGCTGCGGTGGGTGCTGACCGGCGCAGAAACAGAAAAAACTGTTTCATGAATTCTCCTTGTTTTTCTTCAATTTCTTCACCCCTTCCGGGGATCTGCCGGTAAATCCGGTGAATGAACTCACAATAATACGTGGTATTTGAATCGTCAAATTAAAATACAAGTACTATGTATGAAGTCTTACTTGTCTTTGTAACTTATTGATTTTTATAGTGGAGTCGTGTAGAACAGAGAGACAGCAGGGGGACCAATCGAGGAAAGAACCGCGACGAAAGTGAAAAATAAACCCGGGAAGAAAAAGTCGGAAAGTGTCAATGCAGCGATCCCGCCCTGGTTCGATCTGCCGAAGACGTTCTATCGCAACCTGGCGGCGTATGCCGGGGAGTTCGGTCTCACCACCGCAGAATTTCTGAACCGCAGCATTCGTCACTATGCCAAAGCCCTGCGAGAGAAAGAGTCGCCGGCGACAAAAGCACTGGGCAGTGCAGAGTTCACCGAGCGGTTCAAGCAGATGAGCGCAGAGAGCGCCAAGGCCTGGTGGAGCAAGATCACACCGGAAGAGAAGAGCGCCCGGGCGAAGAAAGCGATCGAAAGCCGCTGGGCGAAGAAACGGGCGCAGGGCGAATCTCCGGCTGATAAATCCGAGTGATCAGCCGGGCAGCCAGTGCCGTTGCCCGGACCTGCTATCCATCACGACAGGCCGATATCCCTCTTAAACCGTTAACGAGACGCGTCGGGGGCTATATAAATGGGGGGTATATTCCTGAGATGATGTCGCTTCCGGCGCAGAGATTTAAAAAACATTTCAGGACCATCAATTTTTATGTGGTTCTTGATGACGATTATAATGTCATCTACGTTTTACGCAGAATAACAGGCGTGCTACAAGACCTGCGGATCGGTATCCGCATGCTGCTCAAGCAGCCCGGTTTCACCTTGATGGGCGTACTCACCCTCGCGCTCGGCATCGGCAAGCTGCGCCGAAACGTTAAGATTTTCGCCCAAAATGGACGAATCCGAGATTTTCCTGGCCCTCGCGCGCAGGCCTGAAACACGCGTAAAAGTCGGCCTTGCCGCCTGTCACTGTACATTCGCGTTTACCGTAGCGCTGCCGTTCAGAGTGAATGTACAAGCGTTCTGGGTCTTGCTGCCGTTTGAACAGGCACCCGACCAGAGCGCAGTCCTCCCATTCGAAACGGCAAGAGTAACGCTCGTTCCGGATGTAAACGGCGCCTGCATAGAACTGCCCACGGCGACATTAATCCCTGCGGGGCTGGAGGTCACTCTCTGGCCAGTGCGGCCGCTGGCATTAACTGTTAGAGTGACGGTGGGCGGAGGGGGTGGCGTCGCGGGGTTTACAAACAGAGGTGCCAGTTCGGTCCTTCCTCCAGCGGTCGCGAAGACCGTCAATCCCGTCTGCGTGGTGACAGCAACCGTCGGAACTGAGAAACCGATGTTGGTTTGACCCGGCGGCACGGTGATGGTCGCGGGCAGAGTGATGATCCCCTGCACATTGGCGGACAGCGACGCAGTGAACCCGCCGGATCCGACAGGACTTGTCACGCTCAGAATCGCCAGCGCCGCTGTGCCCCCCGTAACGGTATTGGGGAAGAAGCCGATACTGTTCAACGCGGCCGGCGGCGGCACCGGCAGGAGCGTAATAGTTGTTCCCAGCGACGAGTTGTTATACGAGGCAGTGACTAACACGGGGGTGTTTGCGGGTACTATTGATGTGGTCGCCGTCACGGTCCCGCTCTGGGCCCCCGCTGGAATCGCCAGTGTGGCCGGCACGCTCAGCACCGTCGGATTGCTGCTGGTGAGAGAGACAACGGCACCGGTGCCCTGAGCGCCAGACGTAAGCGCGACGGTGAGGGCAACGGAGTTACTTCCCAGCAATTCTATGGCCGCAGGCGTTACAGAAGCCACTGTGGGAAGCGGCGGAGGGGGCGGAGGCGAGCCGTTCAACGCCAGTTTGGTGATGAAGGCATCGCCCCAGAAGATGTCTGTCTGGCCCTTGAAGACTCGGTCGACGGCGTTCGGCGTAGTGGGGAAATCGGCCTGACGGGATGGACTCGTGAACGCAAGGAGTACTTCATCCCGCTCAAAAAAGAAGGCGTAGTTTGGCCCGTGCGCGAAGTAACGAACCTGCTGGGCCGTCTGGCCCCGATTCTCCACGAATGTGATCGGAAGCTTCGCTCTGGCGGCGAGAGCGCTCTTATGATCGAGGGCACCCTTGTTCGAACTTTTTCCGCGTACCGGCTGTTTAGTGGTGATTCCCCCAACCACGAGCGCGACTGCAATCGCCAAGGCTCCGATGCCAGCCGCCGCATGCACCCTGTCTCGTCCGATCATTTGCATCCTCCGTTGAAATCACACCAACTGTGTTTCGGGTTCCCGGTGAAGAGAACGCTCGCTCCATGGGTTCTGACGAGTGAGCTAATTAAGCTCGCTGATGCGACGCGGTCCGTAGGTTATCAGTGTGGGACTTGGTCGCTGTTGCGCAGTTGTAAAGGGGGTGTAAACATCGTGAGAAGGTGTTAACAATAGCACTAACCGCAAAACACCGGCCGTTTTTGGACCCTAGAGCGCAGCGAAAGTTTCGGGTTGAACTAGGGGCTTAAACGGATTCCCGGCTGGGTTGTCTTTCGCGGTAACAGACCGAATTGTTCCCCCGAGGTAAATCGTGACCAAGCTTTTTACTTGGCTCCTGACTAGCTTCCGGTGTCAATGGTGCCGATAACATACTATTCTCAGTAAAGGGCTTCGTCGCCGGTCGCTAGTTGCCCATTGCGAGGCTCTACCGGGTACGAACTTATGCTCGTCTGTTCCCCGCCCCGCCGTGATCCAACCCGGACA
>JAXDOA010000627.1:0-3112 GCA_034669125.1 Hyphomicrobiales bacterium | reverse complement strand
TAAAAAATGCATTATCAAATTCAGGGGTAAAAACGCGTCAATTGGTGTTGTCGAGAAACTCTCGTGCCGGTCGAGGGTGTTGCCTGCCACCGTTAGCAGAGGACCCGCGGCACCGGACGTCACTTTGATCCAAGGGTCTCATCGAATGATTACCTACGAGAGCGATGTCACGCCCGCTGTTCTTGCGGTCATGAGGCGCACCACTGATCCGCGCTTGCGGACGATCATGGAGGCGCTCGTTCGCCATCTGCACGGCTTCGTGCGCGAAGTCCGCCTGACCGAGGAGGAATTTCGCGATGCGGCGGCAATTCTGAATGAGCTCGGCCAACGCAGTACGGACTCGCATAATGAGACAGTACTGATGGCAGGCTCCCTCGGCGTGTCGTCTCTGGTGTGCCTGCTCAATAATGGTGACAATGGTCAGACCGAGACATCGCAGTCTCTCCTCGGCCCGTTCTGGCGTCTGAATGCGCCGCAGGTCGGCAATGGAGGGTCGATTGTGCGCTCGCCGACACCTGGGGCCATCTTGTTCATGTCCGCGCGCGTGGAGGACAAGCACGGTCAACCGATTGCCGGGGCGGAAGTCGACATCTGGCATTCGTCTCCGGTCGGGCTTTATGAAAACCAGGATCCTGGGCAAGAGAATTTCAATCTTCGCGGCAAGTTCATCACGGATGCCGACGGGCGGTTCTGGTTCCGCTCAGTCAAGCCAGCGGGTTATCCGGTTCCAACGGACGGCGTCGTCGGGCGCCTCCTTGCCGCGCAAGACCGGCATCCATATCGGCCAGCCCACGTGCACGCTTTGATCTACAAACCAGGGTTCAAGACGCTCATCAGCCAAGTCTACGCAGATGACGACGAGCATCTCGAAAGTGATGTCCAGTTCGGCGTGACGCGCGCTTTGGTCGGCCATTTCGAGCGACACGACGAGTTGCATCCTACCGAGTCCGACGCCGGTCTGCCGTGGTACTCGCTTGACTACATTTACGTGATGGAAAAGGGGGAGGCCAAACTCCCCCGCCCGCCGATAAAGTAAGGACTTGGAATCCCGAGGGTCGACCCTTAGCAGCAGGCACAGTCCAGCGTGGTCTCCTAGCGCGCACCCCCTTAAATGTTGCACAGCTTGACGCATACCGAGATTGCCGGCATCTTCAAAAATCTGCTTTCGATGTCCGTCAGACGGACATCTGTGATTGCCACCGAGTCCGTCCAATAAATAGCAGTCGGGCTGGAGAGCGGTCGTAAGCGCTACCGCATCCCTTGCAATCGCAAATGTGGTGGGAAGGAACGAACATGTCATCTCATGTCGATCGGCTGGTTGACGTCAAACAAGGCTTCATCAGCCGCGAGCTATTCGTCGACGCAGATATCTACAAAGAAGAGCTCGACAAGGTGTTCACCAGAGCCTGGCTCTTTGTCGGCCACGAAAGCCTTGTTCCCAATCCCGGAGATTTCTACACATCGCGCATGGGGGAGGAGTCGGTCATCCTCTGTCGTGACAAGAAGGGCGAGCTGCACGTCTTCCTAAATTCCTGTCGCCATCGTGGCATGAAAGTTTGCCGCTACGAGTCCGGCAATACCTCCCTGTTCACTTGCCCCTATCACAGCTGGACGTATACGACGGACGGAAAGCTGCAAGGCGTTCCACTGTACAGGACGCTTTACGACGGCGTTCTCGATCGCGAGGCGAACTCGCTCGTCTCAGTGGCCAAGATGGTCAACTACAAGGGAACGATCTGGGCGACGTGGGACAAGGACGCTCCTGATTTTCTGACCTATCTGGGTGACGCGAAGATTCATCTCGACCAGGCGCTTGATTGCCGCGATGGCCGCCAGGGGGGGTCGGAAGTCATTGGTGTACATAAATGGGTTTTCCCCGCGAATTGGAAGTTCGCCGCAGAAAATTTCCTCGGCGACACCTATCATAATCCGAGCCATCGTTCCGTCGATCTCATCGGCATCGGGCCAAGTGCCGCCGCGGGCAAGAAGGGCCGCCGTGACGGTGAATTGGACAACGCGCAGCACGTCTGGATCAGCTTTCCGGAAGGACATGGCGTCCACAGCGCGATCATGCCGGAAGCCAACGAGTATTCGGAATCGTTTCTCGATAACCCGATTCTCGAGGAGTATTTCCGGCACTGCTTCGAAGAACGGAAGCGGCGTCTCGGCGAGCAGTCGCGCCTGATCCCGCATGTCGGCACGATCTTTCCCAATACCTCATATCACGGCCGGCAGCCGCGCGGCCTCTGCGCATGGCATCCGCATAGCCCGACTTCGTGCGAGGGGTGGCGCTTCTTCCTGGTCGACAAGGACGCACCGGCAGAAGCCAAGGCGTATCTACGGCGCTATTACATGCGCTATTCTGGTCCGGCCGGCATGACCGAGCAAGACGACATGGAGAATTGGCTCTATGCCACGGCTGCGAGTACGGGCACGGTCGCGCGGCGCTATCCCTTCAACTATCAGCAATCGATGAATGCATTCACCACCGATCACCAGCTCGGGGGTGAGGTGAGCACGCAGATCACGGAGCAGATTGCGCGTGGTTTTTACAAGAGGTGGGCTTCCTATATGCGCGGCGCCAAATGGGACGAGCTGCTCGGGCATGACCAGCTGCGCAAAGAAGCCGCAGAATGACAACGAGCAAAGTTGTCATCGTTACGGGTGGCACGTTCGGAATAGGGCGGGCAATTACGATGGGCCTCGCCGGGCGGGGACATGCGGTCGTCGCTTTCGGGCTGGAGGCGCCGCAAGTCTCGAGCACAGCGGCCGCGGCGATTCCATCCTTAAAGACAGAGCTTCGCGAGGCGGGGCTCGACGCCGAACTCCTGGAAGCCGACGTATCGAATGCTGCCGATGTGGCGCGTGTGGTCGAGCGGGCGCTGTCGCTTAATGGGCTGGTCGATGGCCTCGTTAACAATGCCGCGATCGGACCGCTTGGAACGGTGCTCGATATCGATGAAGAGCTTTTCGATCGCGTTTTGGCGGTGAACCTCAGGGGCCCGTATCTCTGCAGCCGCGCCGTCCTGCCGCACATGATCAAGGCCGGCGGCGGTTCGATCGTGAATATCGGTTCCGGCGCCGGCTGGGGCAAAGGCAACATGGCCGCCTA
>JAXDOA010000626.1:0-2563 GCA_034669125.1 Hyphomicrobiales bacterium | reverse complement strand
TCGACAAAGCGTCGCCCGTCATAGCGTTCGTTAGGACGATGGTCATCGAATCCGCATTGGCCGTGTCGGGATCGGTCACCAAGTCGTTGTTGACGATCGGGATCGCCGGCGTGCTCGTCGTGTAGGTCGTGGTGTATCCCGTTCCCGGACTCGACCCGTCGAGGTCCACCGCCGGCGCGGTATCGAAATGCAGCACCGTTTCATTGACATCCGGACCCGGTGTCTGGCTGTTGAGCACGCCGTCGTTCACGCTCCACGTGATCGTGCGGTTCGGATCGGTGCCGCCATTGCTGGGATCGACCGCCGTCGAACGATATGACACCGCGTCGAGCACGGACTGATAATCCGAAACAGTATCCGTGCCCGATAGGGTGAGGGTGCCAGCCGCGTAACTTGCGGAAATATTGGTCGTCACCCCGTCAGCCGTGACCAGATGACCGCCGCTGCTCGCCAGATTGACGAACAGTTCGTCGCCCGCCAACAGGCCACTGGCGATTTGAACCGTGCCGCTGTGAATGCCCTGAACTGGCGAGGGCGGTGTCGCATCAGGGTCGAACACGCCGAGCGCGGACGAAAGCACGGCGCCCGGGCTTCCGGGCGAGTAGGCGGCCGTGGGCGCCACATTGACGAGTTGCGGCGGATCATCGACTTGCGTGATCGCAACCGTGATGCTGCCCGTGCTGACGCCGGGTGTTGCTCCGCTGCCCTGTGCCTGACCGCCAGGTTGTCCGTTGCCGTCATTGAAGGTGAAGTCGATTTGCACCGATGCGGGCGGGTTGTCGCTCGAGTTGAAATAGCTGATCTGCCGCATGACCGAGTCGACGTCGGCCGCGGTCGCGTTGGCGTTGAAGGTGATCGAGAAGGTGCCGTCGGCGTTGGTCGCGGTCCCGATGAACGTCGCGCCACCATCAAGCGAAACATTCTCGCCGTTGCCGTTGACGTCGGTCAGGTCGAGTGAGCCGACACTGCCGAACACGTCATCCGGGTCGGCGCCGCCGTTGCGCGCGAGGGTCAGAGTGGCGCCAGAATAGTGGTTGGCCGAAACATCCAGCTCCACGTCGCTGACGGATGCGTTCGAATTGGTGTCTAGAACAACTGGCGCATCGTTCTCGATAAAGGCCGGGGTGTCGCCGAGCCCGCTCAATACCGGCGCGTCATTGACCGAGTTGATGGTGACGCTGATGCTGCCAGAGTCGCTGGTTGCCGGTCCGGACCCGGTCGCCACCACGCCGAACACGTCCGTCGCCGAGAACGCGATCGTGTCGGTGCCGTTGTAGTTCGTGTTGCCGGTGTAGCTTGCGGTCGCCAGCGCCGCGTTGATGTTCGTCAGGGTCCCATGGAATGTCAGCGTCGCGGTCCCGTTGGCCGTGCCGCTATCGAAGCTCAGCCCGGCTGTGGTGCCGAGCGTCAGTGTGCCGTGGCTCGCCGACAGGGTCACCGAATAGTTGCCGGATGCGCCGGACGGGTAGTTCGCGTCCACGTCGCTGATCGACAATCCGGTGACCGCAACCGAGGTGTCCTCGTTGGTGGCGACGCTCGCCGGCGCGCTGATCGCCACCTGGTCGTTGACTGGATTGATCGTGATCGTGACCGGATCGCTGTCAGTCTGCAGGCCGCCGGTACCGGTCGCGCCGCTGTCGTCGCTCAGCATCGTCAGCGTGTCGCTGCCGTTGTAGTTCAGATCGGGTGTGTAGCTGACGCCGGTTGCAAGCGTCACATTCACGAAGGCCGGGTCGCACTGCAGCGTGACACTTGCCGAATCATTGTTGGTGATATCGGTGGAATCAATACCTCCGGGCACATTCGGATCGACATGGATCGTGCCGTGACTGACGCTCAGCGTGACGGTGATGTTGCCCAACTGAATGTCGGGGTCGTTCACCTGCAGGCCGCTAATTGTAAGCGACGCGTCCTCATCGATCGTCTGCGCGCCCGGAACGGTGTTCACCGGCGGATCGTTTACCGCCGTGATATCGATCGTCGCGGTCGCAGGCGTCGCCGTGAGCGGATTGAGCGCGCTGCCGCTATTGCCGTTGTCGTTGATGCTGAGCGTCAGCTGCGTGTTTGCGCTCGGATCGTCGAGATTGTCGTTGTAGGTGATCGTGCCGGTGCCGGTGCCGCCGAGCAGCGCGTTGAGCTGCGCGATCGTGCCGGAGAACGACACCGAGCTCGTGCCGTTGTTGGTGAGGCCGGCCACATTGCTGTCGCCGGCATTGACGGCGATGATGCCTTCGCCGACCGTGAGAGTGACAGTCTCGCTCCCCGATTGCCCATCGACATCGGAGACCAAAAGGCCGGTGCCTTGCAGCGCAAGATCGGTCTGCTCCGTCGCGCTGTAATGCGCAGATGGGGCGCTTGCGCTCGGCGCGTCGTTGACCGCCGTGACATTGATGGTCGCGGTATCGCTGCCCGAGGCGCCGTCGCCGTCGTTCACGGTGAACAATACCGACCGCGCGGCGGTCGACGGATTTTCCGAATTGTTGGCATAGCCGATGTGCTCGATCAGCGCGGAGACGGCCGCAGGCGTCGCATCCGCCGTGTTGAAGGAGACGACGAGGTCCGT
>JAXDOA010000625.1:0-3623 GCA_034669125.1 Hyphomicrobiales bacterium | reverse complement strand
GTCTCGACCTTGGCGGGGTCGATCCTGGCCATGAAAACCCCGGGCTCGACGCCGCCCTCGGCGAGCACCTCGCCCCAAGGGGCGATGATCAGCGAATGGCCATAGGTTTCGCGCTTGTTCTCGTGCATGCCGGCTTGGGCTGCAGCGAACACGAAACAGCCATTCTCGATGGCGCGGGCACGCAGCAGCGTGTGCCAATGCGCTTCGCCGGTCTTGCGGGTGAAGGCGGAAGGCACGCTGAGGAAGGAAGCGCCGCTTTCGGCCAGCGCGCGGTACAACGCCGGAAACCGCACGTCGTAACAGATGGTCAGGCCAATGCGGCCCCAGGGCAGGTCCGATATGACAGCGGTTTCGCCGGGCTGGTAATTGGCCGATTCGCGATAGCTCTCGCCGCCGGGCAGATCGATGTCGAACATGTGGATCTTGTCGTAGCTTGCGATCACCAGGCCATCCGGCCCGATCAGGAACGAGCGGTTCACCGCCCGCTCGGGTGAGGCGCGCAGCGCCAGCGAGCCGATGTGGAGATGGATTTTCAATTCCGCGGCGAGTGCGCGATAGGTTTTCAGCGAAAGATCGTCCTCCTCGGAGGCGATATGTTCGAACAGCGCCTTGCGGTTGGACTGCATCATGTTGCTCACCTCGGGGGTGAGCACATAATCGGCACCCTGGGCCGCGGCCTCGCGGACCAGCCTGGTTCCCTGTTCAAGGCTCGGTTCGGGCAAGAGCCCGGTGCGCATTTGCACCATGGCGGCGGTAAAGGTCAGGTCAGCGCTCATGAGTTGGCCTTTTCACCGGCGAGCAACGGATCGAGCTTGCCCTCGCGGTCGAGGGCATAGAGTTCGTCGCAACCGCCGACATGAAACTCACCGATGAAAATCTGCGGAAAGGTCGAGCCCGCGCCGGCGCGATCCCACATCTGCTGGCGAAGCGTCGAATCAACGGCGACATCATACTCGGTGAACGCGGCTTTTTTGCGCGTCAGCAGCGACTTGGCGGCGCCGCAATAGCCGCAGCCCGGGCGGGTGTAGATTTCGATCACAGCGGTCATAACGCGCTCGTTTTAATGGAGTTTAGTGATTTATATGGGAGCCCGGTGGGTGTCTACAACCCGGGCGAAAACCAGCACATCGACGTGAGCCGCCTTGGCGCGCAACAGCGCCCGCGCGCAGGCGTCGACTGTGGCGCCGGAGGTGAGGACATCGTCGATCAGGATTACCCGGCGGCCATGAACCTCGGACTGCCGGTCAGCCGCCACCTTGAACGCGCCTTGCACGTTGCTGGCGCGTTGCGCGCGCGACAGGCCGATCTGCTGCTGGGTGGGCCGCACGCGCTGAAGCGCCTCCGCCGTCACCTTCACGCCGGTCTGCCGCTGGATAACCCGCGCCAGCGCGCCGGACTGGTTGTAGCGACGGCTCCAGCCGCGCCGCCAGTGCAGCGGCACGGGAATCAGCACGTCGGCCTCGGCGAGCAATTCATGCCCCGCCCGCGCCATCCAGCGGCCCATCGCGGGGGCAAGATCGGTGCGGTCCTGGTATTTCAGCGCATGCACCAGCGTGCGCGCGACGTCGTCATAGCGCACCGCGGCACGGGCGCGTTGATAGGCCGGCGGGTTGGCGATGGCTTCCATCGACAACAGTTCCGGGCCCGGATCGTAGACAAAGGGAATGCCGAGCCGGGGACAGAACGGCGGCGCGATGAATGACAGCTTCGCCCAGCATGCGGCGCAGACGCCTTCGCCGTCGACGGGTTCGCGGCAGGCGACGCACAGCGTCGGCAGCGCGATGTCGAGCGCGAGCCGCGCGGCATGCGCCCATGCGCCGCGGCAGGCGTTCAGCGCGCCGCGCAGGGAGATGGAACGGGACGGTGATGCCTCGGCGTCCATGCGCGTGAGGCTAGCGCCGGCGATGTCCTTGCTCAAGCGGCAAGGGCGGCGGCGCGTGACCGCACGTCACATTTCAACTTTCTTGGCTGAAGGATGAAGGGCACCATTATCCGCGCGCGGCGCGCTGGCGAGCGCCCGGCCGGTAGGCGAGCCGGGTATGGCCCGCGCAATAGGGCAGGCCTTCGACGGGCGTGTTGCCGCAAAAGCAGAAATCCTCGGCGCCCGGCGTGCTGATCGGCCAGCGGCATCTCTCCTCGCTCAACTCGAGCAGTGAGCAGCAGCGTTCGTTGTGGATCGGCTTGTCGTCGGCCGAAGCCTGCGGTTCGGCGTACAGCGCCACCAGCGCCTGATACTGGAGCCTTGGCACCGATCCCCGGCGCCGTCCCTTTGCCGCGCCCTTTCGGACTTGGGGCGGCGCATTGACGGGTTTTTCACGCGTCAGATTGAGGCGGGAGAGTTTGCCGATGACGGCGTTGCGGCTGACCCCGATGTCGTTGGCAATCTGCCGGCACGACAGCCCGGCCTCGAAGCGGTTTTTCAGGCGTTCGAGGCGTTCGACGGTCCAGGTGGGTTCCTTGGCGGGCATTTTGATGGTTCCAAGCTAAGAGTCAGCATGATCCTGCTGGCCTCGCCGTCATCCGAACCGTTCGCCCGCTCCCGGAGCTTCCCTTAGGACGTCTTGCCATTGTCGCGGATCGCAAGCAGCCCATCCTTGATGGCGAGCCGAATGCCTTCCTCGATCAGTGTCCTTGCGACGCCGGGAACGCTGGTACCGTGGGTGCCCTGCCTCACCAGTTTTTCGAGATAGGTGATGGTCGAGAGCGCCAACGTAACGGGAACGCGGTCGGTTTCGGCTTTTTCAGTGGCCATGCCAAAAGCTAGCCTTTAACTGGTGTACTGAAAAGTAACTTTTTAGAGTCTATTCCGGTACGATTCGGCCCTAAAGAGGGCTGAGCGTCGGTTCCACTCGATCCGGCGCGCATAACCCGACGCCGGATTGCCAGACATGGAGGGCTCGGCGTACCAACCGCCATGGCCCCGAGCCCGACAACCCCGCCCATCCTGTTCGACCGCGGCTTGCTGCGGACGCGCCAGCGCCGCGCGCAACAGATTGGACCCGCCCCCTTCCTGCTCGATCGCGTCGCCGAGGAAATGGAAGAGCGCCTGCACGCGGTGCTGCGGGAGTTTGCCGACGTCGCGGACGTCTGGACCCCGGGTGAAGGGCTGCGGAAGTCGTCGCGCGACCGCTTCAAAGCCGTTCGCCATGTCGCCCCGGAAGGCGAGGAGGAGGCGCTGTCATTACAGCCGGAGTCGCTGGACCTCGTCGTTTCCGCGCTTGCCTTTCAGTTCGTCAACGACTTGCCCGGCGTGCTGGCGCAGATCCGCCGCGCGCTGCGGCCCGACGGCTTGCTACTGGCCGCGATGATCGGTGGCGATACGCTGACCGAACTGCGGCAATGCTTCGCCGCGGCCGAAGCCGAACTCGACGGCGGCGTGTCACCTCGCGTCGCGCCGTTTGCCGATCTCCGCGATGCCGGCGCGCTGTTGCAGCGTGCGGGGTTTGCGCTGCCGGTCACCGACGTCGACCGCATCGTGGCGCGCTACGACAGTGCATTTGCGCTGATGGCCGATCTCAGGCGTATGGGCGCGACCAATATCCTTCTCGATCGGCGGCGCACGCCGACCCGCCGCGCCACCATGCTGCGGATGGCGCAGATTTACGGCGAACGCTTTGCCGACG
>JAXDOA010000624.1:0-3783 GCA_034669125.1 Hyphomicrobiales bacterium | reverse complement strand
CGGTGCAGGCAGTAGACGCAGCGGTAGCGCCCGGGCAGCGTCGTCGGCCGCAGCCACGGCTCGCCGCAGCCCGGGCACTCCAGGCCCAGCGACCGTGGCTCGTCCACGTGCTCTTCGCCGCGATCAGCCATCTGCGACCGCAATATAGAAGCCGTCGGTCCCGTCACGGTGCGGAAGCGTTCGGATCGTGGTGCCGTCGACGATCTCCTCGCGCGGCGACAGCGTGCACGTCGAGTAGACGAGCCGGCCGCCGGGAGCCAGCAATCCGCGGGCCGCGGTGACGATCGCCTCCTGCTCGACGCGCAGGCCCTCGATGCTCTCCGGGGTCGCGTGCCAGCGCAGGTCGGGATGGGTGCGCAGCGTGCCCAGGCCGCTGCACGGCGGGTCGACCAGGATGCGGTCGAACCTCCCGCCGAGCAGGTCGGGAGTGATGTCCTTGGCGTCGGCGACCTGCACCCGCACCGACGACGCGTGCAGGCGCTCGGCCTGGGCCATGAGCGCCTGGGCGCGCTGCGGGTGGCGCTCGACGGCGACGACCTCGCCCCGATCGCCCATGAGCGCGGCCAGATGCGTCGTCTTGCCACCGGGCGCGGCGCAGACGTCGAGGATCCGCTCGCCGGGCTGCGGGTCGACGGTCCGGGCCACCCGCTGCGAGGCGCGCGACATCGGCGTGATGGCCCCGGCCGCGTACAGCGGATGGGCCAGGACGTCCATGGCGCCGGTGACGACGAGCGCGTCGTCCTCGCGGCGGCCCTCGAGGTCGACGTCGACGCCGGCCAGCGGGTTGATCCGCAGCGCCAGCTCGGCGGGCTCGTTGTCGGCGGCCAGCAGCGCGCGCGTCTCCTCGGCGCCGAGCCACTCCCACCACAGCGCGACCAGCCACTCGGGATGGGAGTGGCGGACGGCCGCGCCGGCGGGCGTGTCGTCGGCGGGCAGGTCGACGCCCTCGCGCTGGACCTTGCGCAGGACGGCGTTGACGAGCTTCGCCCCCGGGCTCGGCTTGGCGAGCTCGACGCTCTCGGCCACGGCCGCGTGCGGCGCGACGTCGGTGTAGAGCAGCTGGTAGAGCCCGAGCTGCAGCGCCGCCCGGACCTGCGGCTCGAGGCGGCGGGGGACGTGGACGTCGATGATCCAGTCGAGCGTGCCGCGACGCTGGACGGTCCCGAACACCAGGCGCTTGGCGAGCGCGCGCTCGCGCGCATCGAGGTCGCGGGCCTCGCCGTGCAGGGCGCGGTCGGCGTAGGCGCCCTGCTCGTTGACCCGGCGCAGGACGTTCAGCGCTGCGCGACGGGCGGGGCTGGCTGGCACGAGCTACAGACTAGGACGCCGGGCTGCGCGTCACAGGATCGACGAGTGCCCGCGCAGATAGTCCGCGTAGGGCATCGGGCGCCCGCCGGCCGGCCGGACCGTCACCGGCGCGAAGGCGCCGTCCGGATCGATGCCGGCCTCCTCGACGCCGAGGAACGAGCCGTCGGGCAGCGCGATCCGGGCGCCGATGTGCGGGTGCAGCGCCCGGACGATCCGCACGTTCTCCTCCGGCGGCCGCGTGAGGTCCAGGGTGCGGTCGTCGGCGGTGAGCTTGTCGGCGTAGGTCACGCCGTCCTCGGGCTGCGGCGCCGGCGCGGGACGCTCGTCGAGCACCTGCGTGAGCAGCTCGACGGAGACGTCCTGCAGGCGCCGTGACAGGGTCTCGTAGTCGTCGGAGGGCAGGATCGGCTCGGCCTTCTGGGCGTAGACCGGCCCGGCGTCGAGCTCGGCGACGAGGCGCATGATCGACACGCCGGTCTGGGCGTCGCCGGCCATGATCGCCCGCTCCAGCGGCGCCGCGCCGCGCCAGCGCGGCAGCAGCGACGGGTGGACGTTGAGGATGTCGTAGTCCCCGAGCAGCGGCTCCTTGACCAGCGCGCCGAAGGCGCACAGCACGACGGCGGCATCCTCGCCCTTCCCCGCGGCCTCGGCGATACGGGCGCGGGCCTCGTCGTCGTTGACCGACACGGGCTGGTCGACGGCGATCCCGAGCTCGCGCGCGGCGACCGCCACCGGCGGTGGCCCGACCTTGCGGCCGCGGCCCTGCTTGGCGTCGGGGCGGGTGACGACCAGGCCGGGGCGGTGCGGACCGTCGGCGAGCGCGGTCAGGATCGCGGCCGCGAAGCCGGACGTGCCGAGGTAGACCAGGCCCACGGGACCGCGGCCGCCTAGGCGGCGTCGTCCTCGGCGGCCTCGAGCGCGACGCGCATGGCGCGCATGGCCTCCTTGCGCTGGTCGCGCGAGGTGCGGTCCAGGATCAGGACTCCGTCGAGGTGGTCCATCTCGTGCTGGATGACGCGGGCCTCCAGGCCTGAGGCCTCGACGAGGATCGCCTCGCCCTGCTCGTCCTGGGCGCGGATGCGCACGTGCACGGGGCGCTCGACGTCGACATGGACGGCCGGCAGGCTGAGGCAGCCTTCCTCGGCCCACTCCGTGTCCTTGGAGGACCACTCGATCTCGGGGTTGATCAGCGCGTTGACGGGGCTGTCGGACTCCACGCGGTAGACCAGCACGCGGTGCAGGATGCCGACCTGCGTGGCCGCCAGGCCGATGCCGTAGGCGTCGTGCATGAGCACGCCCATGCGCGCGATCTCGTCGCGCAGCTCGTCGTCGAACCGCGCCACCTTGCGGGCGGCCGTGCGAAGGACCGGATCTCCGAACTTGCGCACGTGCTCCAGCGCCGCGCGGCGCCGTGCGAGGGTCTCGGGATCGAGGGTCGGAGGCTCGGGGGCCTCGTCGAGTTCTTCGTGGTGCTCGGCCACGCCAGAGAGGCTATCGCCCGGCCGCCGCGGGGCTCACTGGGGGTCGACGTCCACGGAGAACGCCACGGCCTTGTGGGCCTTGTCGCCGCTGACCTCGCGCACGGCGGCGTCGACCTGGTCGATCGCCGCGCGGCGGTCGGCGGCCTTGACGACGACCTGGCTGCGCTCCTTGTTGCGCAGCCGGAACAGGGGTGCGGGCCCGAGCGCGCCGGGCAGGCGCGCGTGGACGGCCGTGGCGGCGGCGTGCGCGGCGGCGGGCGCCTCGGAGGCGCAGACGATGCGGATCAGCGTCGAGAACGGCGGATAGCGCAGGAAGCGGCGGCGCTCGAGCTCCTCGGCCAGGAAGCCGTCGCTGTCGTGCTGGGCGGCGTAGGCGATCGCCGACGCGCCGGGGTCGATCGTCTGCACGATCACCTTGCCGGCCCCGCCCCGGCCGGCGCGACCCGCGAGCTGCGTCACGAGCGCGAACGTCCGCTCCTCGGCGCGGAAGTCCGGGAAGCGCAGCGTCGAGTCGGCGTCCAGCACCACGCCGAGGTCGACGTCGGGGAAGTCGTGGCCCTTGGCGACGACCTGCGTGCCGACGAGGATCGCGGTCTCGGCCCGCTCGAAGGCGCTGAGCACCTCGGCGGCATCGCGGATGTCGGCATCGAGGCGCAGGACGGGCTTGCCGAGGTTCGCGAGCTCGTGCTCCAGGCGCTCGGTCCCGGCGCCATGGCGCGCGATCGACACCGAGCCGCAGTCCGGGCACGCCTTCGGGACGCGCTCGCGGTGGCCGCAGTGGTGGCAGCTGACGGCCCCCTCGGCCCGGTGCAGGATCAGCGCGACGTCGCACTGCGGGCACTCCCAGACGCGCCCGCACGAACGGCAGGTGAGGAAGTTCGACCATCCACGGCGGTTGAGCAGCACGATGGCCTTGCGGGCGTCGACGAGCGCCTCGTGGGTCCGCGGGTGCACCGCGCCGGCGGCATCCTTGAGGTCGACGATCTCGACCGGC
>JAXDOA010000623.1:0-3440 GCA_034669125.1 Hyphomicrobiales bacterium | reverse complement strand
TCGGTCTTAGTTTGAGGCCGAAGGATTCGACAAACGGCCTGTACGGCTCGGGCGCGCAGAGCTCGACGTCATAGCCCGCCTCAAGCAGCGCCCGTCCGAGCACGCAGAAGGGCTGCGTGTCGCCGCGTGAGCCTAGCGTGAAGATGGAGATGCGGGGAGGCAATGCTTTCCTTCAGGGAACGGCGCGTGTGGCCGCAAAGAGCTGGCTCACTATCGGCTATCATGATGATCTGCAACCGCAGAGCCACTGCGTCTAAAAGCGACGGGCCTTCTCTCTCTCGACCTTTGTCGGTTCATCGCAGCGTATGAGCACAGCGAGGTCATTGCGACGAAGCAATCCAGGGGCAAACTCTCGATCATCGGAGCATATGGCTCCTGGATTGCTTCGCTTCGCTCGCAATGACGAAGCTGCAGCAGTGGTGAATCACTCCCCAAACGACGCGATGAGCGCGCGCAGGTGCGCATTCTCCTGTTCGACGCGCCTGTGCTCATCCTGAACTTTGCGCGTGTAATACGCGACATCGCGTTCGGCCTGCTCCAGCGCTTCCTTGAGATGCTTGCGCGCGGCGGCGCGGGCCGGTTTCGGCGGATCGGTCTCAGCCGCCTCATGTGCAAGCGTGGTCTCGAGTTCCAAGCGCATGAAGTGCTTCAATTCGGCGAGATCGGGATTGGGCGGTTGCCACGTCTCGAGGTTCTTGAGCATCTTTTGCGTGCGCTCGCGCCGCGCCTTGCGTTCACGGGTCCATTCCGACCATGCGGAATGCGCCTGTTTGTGCACATCGCGCGAATGAAGCTCCGCTTCTATGGCACTAATCGCCTTCAAGGTCGCGAGGCGGCTTTGCGCCTCTTCGAGCTTGCGGGCGTAGTAGGGGTTCGGCTGTTCTTCCGCGGAGACGATGTTGTAATCGATCTCGACCTCGCCTTCGGACGATCGCCAGGCGCGCAGCGAGAGCAGCGCGTAATCGCGTAAGGTGGTGATCTCTCCCGATCGCACTTTTGATGCGTGGCTGAGCGCCATGCTCCTCTCCTCCGTCAAGCATGGAGTGAATCCGCGAATCGGCTCGCCCGTTCCGTCGATTTGCTGTGGAACGAGCATTGCTTGGGTGCAACGCCCGCCCCATGTCTCGGCATGAATGTTGCCGCTATCCCCAAGCGGTCTTGGGAAACCTCATGTTCGACGCGCTGAAGAATTTTCTCGCCGAAATCGGCACACCCGGCCCGGCGCCGGAGCGCGCCTTTGACGAGGCCGACTACCGGCTCGCAGCTGCTGCGCTTCTGATCCACGTCGCCAACGCCGATGGGCATGTCGACCAGGCCGAGCGCTTGCGGCTCCAAGCCATCGTCGAGAATCGTTTCGGGCTCGATCCCGAGACGGCGCGCCGGCTGATCGCGGCGGCCGAGGAGAGCGAGCGCGAGGCGGTCGATCTCTTCCATTTCACCGCCACGCTGAAGCGCGCGCT
Source organism: Hyphomicrobiales bacterium (assembly GCA_034669125.1). Lineage (GTDB taxonomy): Bacteria > Pseudomonadota > Alphaproteobacteria > Rhizobiales > Xanthobacteraceae > PALSA-894. The sequence continues at coordinate 1,980 of JAXDOA010000623.1, read as the reverse complement.
CGATGAGGCCGGCCGGCGTCAGGTCGTCGAGCTCATGTGGGACATGGCCTATGCCGACGGCCAGGTTCACGAGCTTGAGGAGAACATCGTCTGGCGCGTCGCCGAGCTTTTGGGCGTGCCTTCCCGCGATCGGATGCAATTGAAGCACCAGGCCGAAAATACCGGCGGCGAAGTCGCGCCGGTGGCCGAGGGTCCCTGGTCGACGGCAGGGAGCACGACGTGAGCGAGGAAGCTTCGGGCAACCGCCGCGTTGCCGTCATCACCGGGGCTTCCGACGGCATCGGCGCCGAACTCGCGCGGCTCATGGCCAAGAAAGGCCACGACCTTGCGCTTGTGGCGCGCCGGCGCGAGCGGCTCGAGGCGCTGGCGAGCGAGATCGCCGCGACCGGGCGGCCGCTGCCGCTGGTCATCCCGCTCGATCTTTCTGAGGCGAGCGCGCCGGACGCCCTCGCCCATGCGCTGCGCGAAGCCGGCGCGGAGCCCGCGATCCTCGTCAACAATGCCGGCTTCGGCCTGCAGGGCCAAGTGGCCGAGCTCGCCGCCGCCGAGCAGCTGCGGATGGTCGACGTGAATGTCCGCGCCCTGACCGCACTGACGCTGGAATTCCTGCCCGACCTCATCGCTAATCGCGGCCGCCTCCTGAACGTGGCTTCCGTGGCGGCCTTTCTGCCCGGGCCGGGCATGGCGGTTTACTATGCGACGAAGGCCTATGTGCTCGCCTTCAGCGAGGCGCTGTCGCAGGAGCTCGCCGCCAAAGGCGTCTCGGTCACGGCGCTCTGCCCGGGCCCGGTGCCGACCGGCTTCCAGGCCGCCGCGGGCATGTCGCGTGATCTCACCAAAGCGATGAGCTTTGCGCAGACAAGCCCGCAAGCGGTGGCGGAAGCCGCCTACAAGGGCATGATGGCCGGACGCCGCGTCGTCATGCCGAGCTTTACCGATTGGGTGAGCGCCAGCGCCGCCGCGCTGACGCCGCGCAGCCTGCTCCTGCCGGTAATCGGGCGCGTGCAAAGCGCACGCTAGGCTCTGTTCCGCCACGCGGTTGCCGCGCTTGTGGTGAGAATCGCGCTCGTTCATATTGGGTTGGCGCTTTAATTGCTAAGCTCTTCACGCCTTCCCGGAAGCTTCACTCGAGATCCCTTGGCCGATCCCTCCGCACATAAATCGAACGGCAGCGCCCCGCGCGTCCTCATCATCCTGCATCAGGAACATTCCAACCCGGGTCGTGTCGGCCGGCTGTTGAAGAACCACGGCGCCGAACTCGACATCCGCCGCCCGAGCCTGGGCGATCCGCTCCCGAACACGCTTGCGGGCCATTCCGGCGCGATCATCTTCGGCGGTCCGATGAGCGCCAATGACGAGCATGATTGGTTGAAAGCCGAGATCGACTGGATCGGCGTACCGCTGAAAGAAAAGAAGCCCTTCATAGGCCTCTGCCTCGGCGCACAGATGCTCGCCCGCCACATGGGCGAACGCGTCTACATGCATCCCGATGGCAAGGTCGAGATCGGTTACCACCCGATCGTCCCGACCGAGGCCGGGCATCGGCTGTGCGGCTGCTCTTTTCCCGCGCGGGTCTACCAAGGGCACAAGGAAGGCTTCGACCTGCCGCGCGGCGCGAGCCTTCTGGCCGAGGGCGACGTCTTCGAAGTGCAGGCAATCGCCGTCGGCGAGAACGCCTTCGGATTCCAGTTCCATCCCGAAGTGACCTACGCGATGATGTGCCGCTGGACGGTGCGCGGCCACGATCGCATGACCTTGCCGGGGGCCTTCCCGCGCCACCAGCACTTACGCGACTGGTTCAGCTACGATCCGGCGGTCGCCCGCTGGCTCGATTGCTTTTTGACGGATTGGCTCGCGGGACAGGCGATCGCCGGCACAAACCAGTTTTGCGAAATTTCCGGCAAGGCTCGCCCCCGGATCGATGTGCCCGCCACCTCGGCCAACGCGGACCAGGTTCAGCAGGCCGACGCCTAGTAGCGC
>JAXDOA010000622.1:0-2965 GCA_034669125.1 Hyphomicrobiales bacterium | reverse complement strand
GGGTCCTGCGAGCGGGCTGAAGTGTCCGCACCGCTTGCAGTCCAGGTTGCAGGGTTCGACGATGTGACACTCGACATAGGGCAGGACCGGCCGCGGCCGGTCACTTCCGCGAAGGTCCATAAATGTATCCGTGCTCGTCATAGTGGTACCGTATACCGTCCGCGGCATCTGGGCAATTCTACAGGCGGCGCAGCGCCGCGCTATCCGTAAAGCTTCAGCGCCAGCCGATCCATACCCCTAGGAACTGGCCCGGCAGATTATTTTGGAGCACCGAGCGTCGCGGCGGCTCAGGTGGGCTCGAAATGAGGAACTTTGCCAAGGTCGCGCATGGCGCCTGCATCTATATCGCAAACGATGGCCCATATTTGCGGGTGCACCGGCGGCCTCGAGAAATTCGAGGTTGTTGGGCGCAGGCTCCCATCGGGAGCCTGCGCCCAAAGCGTGACTTAATTGAAGGCTAGCGGCGCACTGCAGGTACCAGCGCCCCCGATAAGGTTGCTCGGCCCGACGCAGATAACCGACGCACCGACCGCCCGGCTGATCGAATTCGTGCTGTCGTTGAGTACGGTGGTCATGATGCTGGCGAAGGCGCTGGCGACGCTCGCATTGAGCGAGAACCCCGTTGCACCGTTCCCGTTGGCCAGGACCTGAGTGTTGCGAATGTTGACCTTGTTGTTGCCGGCGCCCTGGATGTTCACGCCGCCGAATGTGCCGGCCGCCTGGCCGTTGTTGATGATGAACGAGTCATCGATGAAGGTATGCGAGTCCGCGGCGGTTTCCACATTCACGCCGTTGTTCAGGAACCCGTGGATCTTCGTGTTCATGATCCAGACTTTCTCGGCAGCGATAACGCGGACGCCGGTAGTGCCGGTTGAGACCCCGTTGATGTGCAGTCCGTCGAGGATGACGCGCGCGCTCGCGTTATTGACGATCACGCCGGTGGTTCCGGCCGCGAGGATGCCACCGATGACGCCGACGCACCTGAGCGTGATGGACTTGGTGATGTTGATGGTGCCGAAGCCAGCCGAATCGAGGCAGTTGATCTCACCCGCTGTCGCGGTCTTTGAAATGGCGCCGGCAAACGTCTTGCACGGTGCCGTGCGGCTGCACGGATTGGCGTCGTCGCCCACGCCGGAAACCCAGGTTCGTGTCGCCTGCGCCTGTGCGGATACAGACTGGAGTAACGCGATAAGAACTCCGCCTAAGATAGTGGCTGGTATTGAGATCCTTTTCATTCCTTGCGCTCCCGTTTACATTGGTTGAAGACAAGCCAAGATTGCGAAATTCCAACACGCAACTATTGCTACGCGTTGGGGGCGTGAGAACCCATCCGTTTGTCGCAGCCAGGGCCTCCGCGGTTCATTGCCGAGAAAAGAATACAAGCCAGAGTCGATAGGCAGTATTGTGGATCCCCAGCGACGCTGCATTAACCTAAAGGCAGTGCAGTGACAACAGTCAAGCCTGATCTGACTCTAAGGCAGCATAGGGCGCAGGGAACTTGTCCGGAAATTGAATTCGCTGACGGCAGCGTGCATTGCCCTAGCCCTAGTAAGACTAGCTGGTTCCATAGGATGTCGCGCGTAGCAAGCGAGGGTCGCTGATGCGGTATTCGGATCCAAGTTTGAGACCACGACTTGGAACTCCTTGACGATATCGGCGCACCGTCCGACGAGAAAGGTCTTCTTCCCGCTCAGTGCCACCGTGCCGGCCGCGCTTTTTATCTTGTCTGCTCTAGTCCGTTTGAGTTCTAATTTCGGCGTAGGGTGGCGAAGGCATCAGAGGTCGAGCGGGTGAACGAAGAACAAATCCGCTCAACCGTCGAGCTGATCCTGTCTCGCCCAGCGCATCTGACTTCCTATTGCGTGAGGACCGGTTCGGTCTTTCTCGATCATAAGCGCGCCGCCCAGGACTTCTTCCAGCGAGCGGCAAAATCCGATATCTCGCCGGCTCGCTTCTTCGATCCGGGCTGGTTCCGTGCGCGCTATCGGGTCACCGGCCCGAATGCGTTTCTCAGCTACCTGCGCGACGACAGTCAGCGACTCGCCGTTCCGTCGCCGGTATTCGCCCCGCGCTGGTATGCGCGGCGCTACAAGCTCGGTGTGACCACCCCTCCGGTCGTCGATTTTTTGCTGGCCCCCGGGGAGAGAGACCCGCACCCGCTGCTCGACCAGAGCTTCCTGGCGGGCCAGAGCGGATCGTGGAGCCCCGGAAACATCGCGCTCGAATTTCTCACCGACCCGGAGAGGTTCAGTCTTAAGCCGCATCCGCTTTTTGATGCGCCATGGTATCTTGACAAAAATCCCGACGTCGCCGCCGCGGGAATGAATCCGCTCGAGCATTATCTGCGGTTCGGCCATGTGGAAGGGCGTGCGCCGAACAGACTGTTCAGCGTGAAATGGTATCGGGAAGGTTATTTGGGGCGCACACGACAACATCTCGACCCGTTGACTTCGTATGTTGCCGAGGGATTTGCCAGAGGGGCGACCCCGGCACCGGGCCTGTGGACGCTCGCAAAGCCCACCATCAAATTGACCGAACACGGCCCCGCGCCGTACGTCGAAAGTTTGCGAAGCAATGGGAGCATCTACGCGGCCTTGCGGCACCGGCCGATCCTGGATCCGGGTGATCTGCATGTTTACATGTCCGGTCGTGTTCAGGACTACAATCCCTCGTTTCCCGAGCATCTGGTATTGTTGAACAAGCCGCGAGTCGCGCTGATGTATTCTCCCAAGTGCGCTAGCGCGCGAATTGTCTACTGGTGGCTGGAGCAGGCAAATCTGCTCGCTGCGGCGCTCCAATTTTCCAGTTGGTCTCATTCGTTCGAGAACATCTACCGAATGTCGCGCCGTTATCTTGAAGATGCCTTGTTGTTCGATCCTTGCCGCTATCAAATCTACAAATTCGTTCGAAACCCCCTGCTTCGGGCTGCCAGCAATTTTACCCAAGTCTTGCGCCACCCGGACCG